>NZ_SOKV02000139.1:0-1282 GCF_004407025.1 Paracoccus sp. DMF | reverse complement strand
CCCCCCCCCGAATTTCCCTCGCCGTGATGTAGAGTCTGCCCAATCTGAAGGAGCAGACGAGATGAGGAAGAGCCGTTTTACCGATGAAGAGGGGACCGTGGCCCCAGTGGGGCCGCGTAAACCCCGATGAACAGATTATCGGGATGATCAAGGAACAGGAGGCTGGTTTGCCCACGTCCGAGCTTTGTCGGAAGCATGGGCTGAGCCCCGCGGCATTCTACAAGCTGAAGGCGAAGTATGGCGGCATGGACCTGTCCGACGCCAAGCGGCTGAAGCAGCTTGAGGACGAGAATGCGAAGCTCAAGCGCCTGCTGGCGGATGCGATGCTTGACAACGTGGTGCTGAAGGATCTGCTGGCAAAGCCCTGACGACGCTGGTGCAACGGCGGGACGCGGCACTGCGGGCGCTGAGGGATCATCCGATCTCTCAGCGTCGCGCCTGCGTTCCGATCGGTGTCGATCCGAAGACGGTGCGGCGCAAGCGGCCGCCCGATAACCCGGAGATCCGTGAGGAGATGCACAAGATCGCCGAGCAGCGCCGCCGCTTCGGCTATCGGCGCGTGGGCATCATGCTGGAGCGCAAGGGCATGGTCATGAACGAGATCGGAGCCCGTAAAGCAAACGATCCGGGGGATCGTTTGCAGGGCGAAGGGCTCTACCGGATTTACCGGGAGGAAGGTCTGTCGGTGCGGCGCAGGCGCGGTCGCAAGCGGGCGCGCGGCAGTCGGACCCCCATGCCAGTGCCGTTGCTGCCGAACCAGCGGTGGTCGCCGGACTTCCTGGCCGACACGTTCGGGGCCTGCCGCAGGTTCCGCATTCTGGCCGTGAACGACGATTGCTGCCGCGAAAACCTCGCCTTGATCGCCGACACCAGCATCTCGGGGCCAGGGTGGCGCGGGAACTGGATGCGCTGGTCAGGATCTGCGGCAAGCCGGCCTGTGTCGTCAGTGATCGACGAGGATCAGAAAACGATCCGGGGGATCGTTTTCCCGAGGAGGGGCACCGAGTTCACCAGCAAGGCGATCCTGAAGTGGGCCAAGGAGAACGGCGTCGAATGGCATTACATCGATCCGGGCCAATCGTCGGGAAAACAGTCCCCCGGACTGTTTTCCAATCCTCCTCATACCCAGCAAAATGGCGGCATCGAGCCATTCAATGGCAGCCTGCGCGACGAATGCCTCAACGAGGCGATCTTCGAAAGCCTGGTCGATGCCCGCCGAAAGCTGGCCCTCTGGCGCTACGACGACAACCACGTCAGGCCGCATTCCTCGCTCGGCAACCAG
>NZ_SOKV02000138.1:0-1306 GCF_004407025.1 Paracoccus sp. DMF | reverse complement strand
CGCCGCCGCCAAGATGGTGGTCGGCAAGATGATCGCCCGCGGCTGGCTCGAGGAGGTCGAGGCCAACCTGCGGCGCGGCGAGCCGATGTGGCGCGAGACCGGCGACGGCCACGGCACCACGCTGATTGCCACCGAGGCCGGGCTGGAGTCCATCGGGATCGAGCCGCTGGCGGCCAGTGCTGTCGCCAGCGTGCGGAAGGCGAGGCCGAAGCCGAAGTCGGAACCTGTGCAGGCACCCGACGACACCTACACCGCGAAACCCGTCGCCATCCGGGCTGGCACCAAGCAGGCCCAGATCATCGCTATGCTCCAGCGCCCCGAGGGCGCGACGGTTGCCGAGATGGTCGCGGCGACCGGATGGTTGGCCCATACAGTCCGCGGCTCGATCTCGGGAGCCTTGAAGAAGAGGCTGGGCCTGCCCATCAGCGCCGAGAAAGACAAGGGCAGGGGAACCGTATATCGCCTCGTCAAAGAGGCGATTTCTTAGGCGGGAGCCAAATGGGTTTCAGTAGGGCCCGCCTAGGTGCATAGGCCAGCCCAAGGACGAACATGCCGCCACCACTCCAAAGGAGTGAGAACCCTGATCGGCAATAGCCTCAACTGGTCGCGCTTCTTGATAATTGTCCGCCGATCTCTTGTGCAGAAGACGTCACATTCGAGGCCGACTGCATTTCCAATCAGTTCCCGATCCGCTTTGTCGGGCAATCGGCGGGTGAAAGGAGCATCGATCATGCGCCGCCCGACCACGGAAGCGTAAGCGTTCGCTTCGTCTTCAGGCGAAATCAACTCTACAGCGAAGTCTCGCAGCCGCTGGCGGTGTTCGGGATCGGGCGTATTGTCAACCTCATCAAGCGTCTTTCGGGATGCCATGATCGCCCAGTTTGCCCGCCTGCCAACGTAGAAGATGTGCATAAGCGCTTCGAGGTCCTCTGCAAGTAACGCGTCCTCGATACTCGGTAGCGGCTGCTGCTCGAAAATCTGGTCTGGGTAATTCACGAGCAGGTTCACAACATTCGTGTCGAGAAAAATCCGCCCGGGTACGGCGTCATAGGGATAGGCCCTGCAATCCGCACTATGTTCGGCCTCACTGCGATAAAGGATCCAGCGCTGTCTGGTTTCATCCCAATGTTCGATTCCCAAGGATCCACCATCTCATCCGGAAGCTGATGACAGGGAGAATAGACTTGGTTTGAGGTTGATCCAAGCCTCCAAAGGCCCGCCAAAATGGCGCTACTCCACCGCCAATACAGCCTTCCGCCCAGTCGCCAGTTCCCACTGAACCGCGCCGGGTTTGCCGGAGGCTGAT
>NZ_SOKV02000137.1:0-1326 GCF_004407025.1 Paracoccus sp. DMF | reverse complement strand
CTCAGACCATGTATGGATGGCCCCTTGGCAAGAGCTTTGTTTGGTCCGGCATTCTGGTCGGTCGCGGCCATGTATTCGGCGTCTGATATGCAGCGACGTCCCTGCTACGCGCCCTGATGAAGTCAGCCGGCGGACGGATCCCGATCAATGGCACGCACTCCCAGGTGCTCTGGTCCGAACTGGGTGTCCCGTTCCGCGTATTACCGTCCCTGTGCCATCACCTCACGCTGCGCCTCACCATTTCCGGGCCTGGCGGCTCGCAACCGGCCTGGCCGTTCTCTGTCGTTTCAGGCCAACCTGGCTTGGTAGCTGTCACCTCGCCTGATCAGCGCCCAGATCGTTCGGGCCATGCGGTTGGCCAGCGCAATCGCGACGACCTTCACGGGCTTGCGTGCGAGCATCCGGTCGAGCCAGTCCGGCGCCTGGCCTGATGCTACCTCTCGACGCCCTCGCCGCGCGCTGATCCGGGCCATGGCGCCGAGGTAGAGCAGCCTGCGCAGATACCGATTGCCTGCCTTGGAGATCCGCCCGAACCTCTCTTTCCCTCCACTGCAATGGGCTCGCGGCGTGAGGCCGAGCCAAGCTGCATAGTCTCGTGCGCTGCGGAAGGCGGTCACATCGGGGTGGTCGCCGCAAACGCACTGGACGATATCGCGCCCACCCCGGGCACCGTCGCCAGCCGGCGCGCCAGCGCGTCTTCAGCTTGCATCTCGCTGATCCGCGCCGTGACCTCGTCTATTCGGGCCTGTGTGTCGCATAGCTGATCGGCCAGCATATCCAGCGCCGGGTGCGCTGCATCTGGCAGGTCGCGGGTCGCGTCGAGAAGGCGATCAACATTATGGATACCCTTCGCCACGACGACTCCGAACTCACCCACATGCGCGCGGATCGCGTTTACGATTTGTGTCCGCTGCCGAACCAGAAAATCACGTGCCTTGTGATCGAGCAGGGCCGCCTGCCGCTCCGCTGACTTCACCGGCACGAAACGCATCGTCGGGCGTGTCACCGCTTCGCAAATGGCCTCGGCATCAACGGAATCGGTTTTACCCCGCTTCACGTAAGGCTTCACATAAGAGGGCGGCATGACACGGACTTCATGGCCAAGGCCTGCAAGCTCCCGCGCCCAGTAATGAGCCCCGGCGCAGGCTTCCACGCCCACAAGGCAAGGCCTCAGCCGGGCAAAGAACACCAGAACATGCGTCCGCCGCAACTGACGACGACAGACGACCGTGCCTTCACTGTCCACTCCATGAACTTGAAAAACGTTTTTGGCCAGATCGAGGCCGATGGTGGCAGGTTGCTCCATGGATGGCTCCTCTCAGGATG
>NZ_SOKV02000136.1:0-1327 GCF_004407025.1 Paracoccus sp. DMF | reverse complement strand
CCGGGATCTGCCGCAGGATCAGGAACAGAAGCGCCGACAGAAGCGCCGCGGCGGGAACGGTAACGATCCAGGCCGCTCCGATGGTCAGCACATGCAGCCGGCGGACCAGCTTGCGGCGGCGACGCTCATCCGCCGGAATGTTGTCCGGCCGGGGAACGACCATGCGGGCCTGCTTCAGGCGCCGCTCGGCATCCCATTCGCGGAAAAAGCCCACGCCGAAGATCGCGCCGATCGCGATATGGGTCGAGCTGACCGGCAATCCCAACGCACTGGCAATGATGACCGTCACCGCCGCCGACAGTGCGACGCAATAGGCCCGCATCGGGTTGAGCTTGGTGATCTCGTTTCCGACCATGCGGATCAGCTTGGGACCGAACAGGCTCAGCCCGAAGGAGATCCCGAAAGCGCCGATCAGCATGACCCACAAGGGAATGACCACATCGCCGTTGAAATTCCCGGTCGTCACGGTCTGCACGATGGCCGCCAGCGGGCCGACGGCATTGGCGACATCGTTCGCCCCGTGGGCAAAGCTGAGCAGCGCGGCCGACACGACCAAGGGGACACCGAACAGGACCTTCAGCGACTTGTTGCGGTTCTCAAGCCCCTCGGACTGGCGGCGGGTGACCGGGATCATCAGCAGCCATGAGCAGAACCCCGCCAGCAGGCCCAGCAACAGCGCCGCGCCCATCGAGATCTCGACCAGCTGCTTCAGCCCCTTCATCGCCAGATAGGCCGTGAAGGCCCCTGCCATGATGCCCACGAGGATCGGCACCCAGACCCGTGCCGCCGCGATCTTGTCCTCGCGATAGACGATGCGGCTCTTGATCAGCCACAGGAATGCGGCCGCCACGACGCCGCCCATCACCGGCGAGATGACCCAGCTTGCCGCGATCGCCAGCATCTGCTCCCAGTTGACCGCGCCGAGTCCGGCCCCGGCGACACCCGCGCCCACGACCCCGCCGACCACGGCATGCGTGGTCGAGACCGGCGCGCCGATCCAGGTCGCAAGGTTCACCCACAGCGCCGATGCCAGCAGCGCCGCCATCATCGCCCAGACGAAGGTGGCCGGCGTATCCAGCGTCTCGGGCGCGACGATGCCCTTGGCGACGGTCGAGACCACATCCGCGCCGGCGATCAGCGCGCCCGCGCTTTCGAAAATCACGGCGATGACGATGGCCCCACCCATGCTGAGCGCGTTCGCCCCAACCGCAGGTCCCATGTTGTTTGCCACGTCATTGGCACCGATGTTCAGGGCCATATAGGCGCCGAACACGGCTGCGGTGACGACGACCAGCATCTCGCCGCTTTGCCCCAGCAGCATCGCCGC
>NZ_SOKV02000135.1:0-1376 GCF_004407025.1 Paracoccus sp. DMF | reverse complement strand
CCGCGACATGGCGATGGAGCCTTCCTCGCCGAAGAGTTGCCCCGCGACCGCCGCGCGTTCGGCGACGGGCACGAAGCTCTCGATGGCGGCGTTGATCGCGCCCACGCGCTGGTCCAGCGGCAGGGCGATCAGCTCGTTGGCCGAAAGCCCGAGCCGGTCGAGCGCATCGGCGGCGGGACCGGTCCCGGCGGCCGCCTGGCTGAGACGGCGCGTCAGATCCTTCGTCGCCTGCTCGATGCCGGACATCGACACGCCCGCCAGTTCGCCCGCGCGCTCCAGCGTCTGGATCGAGGCCACGGTGGTGCCGAGCGACTGCGCCAGCTTCGCCTGCGCATCGACCGTCTGCAGGCCGGAGCGGATCATCGCCACGCCAGCGGCCGCTGCGGCTGCAACTGCGGCGGCGGCCGCGACCCGCACCCGGCGCGAGAAGGCCGCGAGCCGGGCGTTCGCAGCCTCCATCTCCCGGCTCAGCCGTCCGAAGCCGCGCGACCCGGCTTCGCCCACGCCCTCCAGTTCGGCGCGCACCTGCCGCCCGCCCACGGCCGCAAGGCGGACGCTGACGCGTTTCTCGGCCATCGGTCAGACTCCTTGCTTTCGCCGCATGGGCGTCTTACGTTTATACCATCGATCAAGTGAAGGTATGACCATGGCCGAGACCGCGACCCTGTCCTCGAAGTTCCAGATCTCGATTCCCAAGGCGATCCGGGCCGCCCAGCACTGGGAAGCCGGGTTGACCTTTGCCTTCATCCCGAAAGGCACGGGCGTCCTGCTTGTGCCGGTGCCCAAGCGGGAGGCGCTGAAGGGGCTCGCGCGCGGCGCGTCCGCTGCCGATTATCGCGACCGGACGGATCGGTTCTGATGATCCTCGTCGACACGTCGGCGTGGATCGAGTGGCTCATCGGCTCGCCGACCGGCGAGAAGCTGTCTGAACATCTGCCCGAACAGGCCGAGTGGCTCGTACCGACCATGGTCCAGCTCGAGCTGGCGAAATGGCTGACGCGCGAGGTCGGCGAGGACAAAGCCGATCAGGTGATCGCCTTCACGCAGGTCTGCCATGTGGTGCCGCTCGACACCGAGATCGCGCTGGCGGCGGCGGAGGCGTGCCGGGAGCACAAGCTTGCCACCGCCGACGCCATCATCTTCGCAACCGCCCGCGCGCAGGGCGCGACGCTCCTGACCTGCGACGCACATTTCGAGGGACTGCCCGGCGTCACGCTGATCGAGAAGATCAAGGCCTGACCCCCGGGCCGCCATTCGCGCTCAGCTCCTCGTTCAGCTTCCGGACCATCACCGCTTCGATGACGGGCAGCAGTTCGGCCATGGCGAGCGGCGGCACCCCGAGCGCGTCACCGAGCGCGAGCGCCGCCGACATGTCC
>NZ_SOKV02000134.1:0-1378 GCF_004407025.1 Paracoccus sp. DMF | reverse complement strand
AACGGAGACGCCGCCCGCGCGCGAGGCGCTGGCCGACAGCCGCACGATGAAAGGTGGTGGTGCGGCCGGAGTGGCGACGCTGGGCGCGGCGGGTGTCGAGATCGCGCAGAGCGTCCTGGCCGAGACGCAATCCGCCATCCTGCCTCTCGTGCCGTATCTCGACACGCTGCGCTGGGTGTTCATCGCCGTTGCGCTCGGCGGGATCGGCGTCACGATCTACGCCCGCCTCGACGACTGGAAGCGGGGGCGGCGGTGATCGCCGCGCTCATCACCGGGATCGCCGCCGGCCCGTGGATGCGAGCGGCGCTGCGCTACGGCGCCATCGCGCTCACAGTGCTCCTGTTCCTGCTTGCGCTTCGGCGGTCCGGCGAGCGAGCGGGACGCCTCGCCGAACGTCTCGAAACTTCGGAGAAGATCAATGACGTCCAACGCCGGATGCTGGAAGCGGCATCTCGCCGCCCTCGCGATCGCGACGAGCTTGCTGAGCGGCTGCGCGACGGTCGGTTCTGAGCCGGGCGGGCTTGCGGTGTGCCCTCCCGTCGTCGAGTACAGCCGCGAGCGCCAGGCGCGGGCGGCTGACGAGCTTATGCTGCTACCGGCGCCCTCGGCCGTCGCCGAGATGATGAGCGACTATGCGGTGATGCGTGAGCAGGCGAGAGCCTGCGGATGTCGTTGAGCACCAGCGGCGCATCACATAGGAGAACGGCAGTTCGCCAGCGCAAGCGCGGTCAGCACGCCAGGGTTGCGTCGGCAAGAGCATCCTTGATCCGGGGAACCAGCTCTCGCGCCGTGCGCCCTGCACCGATCAGCGTTGCAGACGCGGCACCCGTCCAGTTTCCGTAGCCCGCCAGCCACAGCCGTGGCTCCTCGACCGCACGCTGGTCGAGGACCTCGATACGCCCATCAGGTTCGACGACGCCGAGCGGCCGAAGGTGCTCGGTTGCAGCACGGAAGCCTGTGCACCACAGGACCGCGTCGATCTGCGTCACGGTCCCGTCCCGCCAGACCACGCCGGTCGCGGTGAAGCGCTCGAAGGGACGGACGGAAGTGAGCACGCCCCGATCTCTCGCCTCCTTCACAGGCGGGACCATGACGATGTCGCCCAGCGTGGTGGTCGCGGCCTGATCGACGTCTCCGAGCACGCGCGCGCTGGCACGCTCGAAGAGGACCCGGCCGTCGACGTCGTCAGGCAGAAAGACCGGCTCCTTCAGCGTAACCCAGATGGTCTCGGCGACCTCGCTCACTTCGGCGAGAATCTGGGCCCCGGAATTGCCACCGCCGACGATCAGCACCCGCTTTCCGGCGAAGGGCTGCGGGTTTCGGTAGTGCGCCGAATGAAGCTGAATGAACCGCGCCGGGTTTGCCGGAGGCTCCAACT
>NZ_SOKV02000133.1:0-1394 GCF_004407025.1 Paracoccus sp. DMF | reverse complement strand
AACCTTCTTTTGTGGATGCCGCTCGGTTTGCAAGGATTTTCTGAACGTCTGGACATGTGATCGAGTGCGTACTTTTGTCAGGCCTGTTCGTGCGGCTGACATGGCGCCGCTGGCCGGGATGGTGATACGCGGACCGGGTCCAAATCTCCAACAGCGAGCTCGAGGCTCGGAGAAGGTTTCTGGTTTTCCCGATCCGGATCATGTCGATCATGTGCCCATTCAGATCATGACTTCCTCACAACTCGGTGGCCCGAGTGCCCATTCGGTGCCCGATCAGGCGCCGATCAGCACTGGACCACGATAGCTTTCGCCGCGCGTCAACATCGCCCAGATGCCACGCGCCATCTTGTTGGCCAGGGCGACGGCCACGACCGGGACCGGCTTGCGTTCCAGCATCCTCGCCAGCCACGACCCCTTCGGCGCACCGCGGCGCGAGGCCCAGCGGATCACGGCTGTAGCGCCGATGACCAGCAACCGCCGGATGTCGCGCTGCCCCATCTTCGAGGTCTTCCCCAGCTTCTGCTTACCCCCGGTGGAATGCTGCCGCGGCACCAGGCCGAGCCAAGCGGCGAAGTCGCGCCCTCGGCGGAACTGCTCCATCGGCGGTGCGAAGGTCTCGACCGCCAGGGCTGTGATCGGGCCGACACCCGGCATCGTCTGCAGCTGGCGCGGCATTTCCGCTTCGTTCGACAAGGCCGCGATCCTGGCTTTCAGCGCATCGATCCGGTCGGTCAGCTGGTTGATCTGGTCGAGGAGCACCCGGCAGATCTCGCGCGCCAGATCGGGAATGTCGGCGTCAGGATCTGCGATGACCTGTTCCAGGCGCGGTACATAGCCAATCCCCACGGGGGCGACATGGCCGAACTCGTAGAGATGCGATCTTAGCGCATTCACGGCTTCGGTGCGTTGCTTCACGAGCTGTTCGCGCGTCCGGAACGCAACCGCTCGGGCTTGCTGTTCCTGTGTCTTGGGTTCCACAAACCGCATGGTCGGTCGCAGCGCCGCCTCGACGATCGCCTCCGCATCGGCCGCATCATTTTTCTGCCGCTTGATGAACGGCTTCACGTAGTGTGGCGCGATCAGCCGGACCTCATGTCCGTCCCGCGCCATCTCTCGCGCCCAGTGATGCGCGCTGGCACAGGCCTCCATCGCCACCACGCACGGTGGATGATCCGCCATGAACCGCGCGAATTGCGGCCGCGACAGCTTCTTGCGGAACACGACAGACCCGTTCGCTGCAGCGCCGTGAACCTGGAACACGTTCTTTGCCAGATCGACGCCGATGATGGTAACTTCTCCCATGGATGCCCTCTCCTTCAGCTTGTGCTTCGACACCACGAGTATGGCACATCGCGATGCCGTCAGGGGGAGAGCGGCATCCACCCCATCTCCAC
>NZ_SOKV02000132.1:0-1395 GCF_004407025.1 Paracoccus sp. DMF | reverse complement strand
CCAACAACGGGAGGGATGCATGAAGAAGGTCTATGCGAGCGCGGATGCTGCTCTGGACGGCCTGCTGCGGGACGGGATGCTGATCGCGGCCGGGGGTTTCGGGCTTTGCGGCATTCCCGAGCTGCTGATCGAGGCGATCCTGAAGGCGGGGACGAAGGACCTGACCATCGCCTCCAACAATTGCGGCGTCGACGGGTTCGGGCTGGGCAAGCTCTTGGATTCGCGGCAGATCCGCAAGATGATCTCCTCCTATGTCGGCGAGAACGCCGAGTTCATGCGGCAGTATCTCTCGGGCGAGCTGGAGCTGGAGTTCAACCCGCAGGGCACGCTGGCCGAGCGCATGCGGGCGGGCGGCGCCGGCATCCCGGGTTTCTATACCAAGACCGGCGTCGGCACGGTGATCGCCGAGGGCAAGGACCACAAGGATTTCGACGGCGAGACCTATATCCTGGAGCGCGGCATCGTCGCGGACCTGGCCATCGTCAAGGGCTGGAAGGCGGACGAGTCGGGCAACGTGATCTTCCGCAAGACCGCGCGCAACTTCAACGTGCCGGCGGCGAAATGCGGTCGGGTCTGCATCTGCGAGGTCGAGGAGATCGTGCCGACCGGCAGCCTCGACCCCGACGCCATCCACCTGCCGGGGATCTATGTGCATCGCCTGATCCAGGGCCAGCACGAGAAGCGCATCGAGCAGCGCACCACCCGGAAGAAGGAGGCCTGAGCATGGCATGGGACCGCAACCAGATGGCGGCGCGGGCCGCGCAGGAGCTGCAGGACGGCTGGTATGTGAACCTCGGCATCGGCATTCCGACGCTGGTGGCGAACTATATCCCCGAGGGGGTGCATGTGACGCTGCAGTCGGAAAACGGCATGCTCGGGATCGGCCCCTTCCCCTATGAGGGCGAGGAGGATCCCGACCTGATCAATGCCGGCAAGCAGACGGTGACCGAACTGCCGCAGACCGCCTATTTCGATAGCTCCGAGAGCTTCGCGATGATCCGCGGCGGCAAGATCGCCATGGCGATCCTGGGCGCGATGGAGGTGGCCGAGAACGGCGACCTGGCGAACTGGATGATCCCGGGCAAGCTGGTGAAGGGCATGGGCGGGGCGATGGACCTGGTCGCCGGCGTGAAGCGGGTGGTGGTGGTGATGGACCACACCTCGAAACATGGCGAGTCGAAGGTGCTGAAGGCCTGCACGCTGCCCTTGACCGGGCAGAAGGTGGTCAATCGCATCATCACCAACCTGGGCGTGCTGGACGTGGTTCCGGGCGGGCTGAAGATCGTCGAGCTGGCCGATGGCGTCAGCGAGGACCAGCTGCGCGCGGCGACCGAGGCGGCAATCGTCGGCTGAGCGGCGCGAAGGGGAGGGGGCTGTCTGCCCCCTCTTGCGGCT
>NZ_SOKV02000131.1:0-1401 GCF_004407025.1 Paracoccus sp. DMF | reverse complement strand
CAGGTTGCTCCATGGATGGCTCCTCTCAGGATGATTGGCGGGACGATCTGACCGAGTGGCTTCGTCCCTTTGTGGCCACATTGGGCGACCGTCGCCGGGCGCGGATGTGTCCGGCTTACGTTGAGGGACTGATTGGTCCTGGCGATCGCAAGAGCGTGCAGCCCATGGCGATGCGTTCGCCCGGGATTGGCTATGATCAACTTCATCATTTTATTGGTGCCGCGCTGTGGGACAGCGCGCCGCTGGAGAAGGACCTGTGCCGGCAGGCAGACGCCTTGGTTGGTGGCAACGATGCCTGGCTGATTATTGATGATACCGCATTGCCCAAGAAGGGGCGTGCCTCGGTTGGGGTAGCACCGCAATACGCGTCGGCGCTCGGCAAGAACGCCAACTGCCGGACCCTTGTGTCGGTGACGCTGGCATCAGGCGAAGTGCCCGTGACGATCGGGCTTCGGCTGTTTCTGCCCGAGCGCTGGGCCAGTGCGCATGGATCGGGCAGGGGTTCCTGACGAGGTGCGCACCTACCGTGACCCCAGCCGGAGACCGCATTGGCCGAGATCGACCGCGTGCGCAGCGCAGGTGCGCGCTTCGGCGGCATCCTGGCCGACGCCGGCTATGGCCTGTCTGGCCCGTTCCGGCAGGCGCTCACCGAGCGCGGACTGACCTGGGCCGTGGGCATCCTCACAAGCAGAAGGTCTGGCCGGCCAAGGTTGCCCTGATCTTCCCGGTCGCCGGTCGCGGGCGACCGCGCAAGACCATGCCCCCGATGTCCCATCTCGCCCGGCGCAGGAGATGCTTGAGAATGCGAAGTTGGCAGGCCGTGAGTTGGCGGCGCGGCACGAAAGGCAAGCTCTCAGCCCGCTTCGCTGCCATGCGTGTCCGTGTCGCCGACGGACCGCCGCAGCGCATTGGCGATCTTGGCCAGCAGCATCTGCCCGGCGAGGAGGTCTGGCTGGTCGACGAGCACCGTTCCACCGGCGAGCGCAAATACGACCCCAGCACCCTGCCGGCCGACACACCGCTCAGGAAACTGGCCGGGGCCCGGCCCGTTGGGTCTGTGAGCAAGCCCATCAGCAGCTCAAGGAAGAGTTGGGCCTTGACCACTTCGAGGGCCGATCATGGCAGGGCCTGCACCGACATGCGCTCATGACCATGATCGCGTTCGCCTTCCTGCAAGCCCGACGCTGAAGGCAGCGGGTCGGAAAAAAAAAGGGCCCCAGCTCCGCGCCGCAACCGAGCTTACCAGCTATCAGGCAGACGATCTAGATCCAGCTCAGTCAGCCGCCGCCCAATTGTCCCCACTGCCGTAGGACGTGGCGAAAAATGCTCGACAGACTTCTGCCAAAGTAATGCTAGGGTCAGGACTGGTTCACGTGTCATAGCCAGAACATGACGGTGGCG
>NZ_SOKV02000130.1:0-1460 GCF_004407025.1 Paracoccus sp. DMF | reverse complement strand
AAAAGAGGGGTTCGACTCCCCTACGGGCTGCCACTTCATCCTTAAAATATTGTTTTAGCTGTCAGAATTATGGCAGATATCCCACGGGAGCCGTGGGGCACCCTGGATTTTTGAGGCCTGCTCCATGCGCCGATCGGCCCGTTCTGCAAGCCGTTTCTGCCCTTTGCGTGTAAATTGCAGTGGTTTTCGGATCGCCGTGCGGCAGATGCGCCATGACCTCGTGACGGTCCCTCCGGCCTCGGCGATCTCCTCCGCGCGGCGCTTGCGGATGCCGCGCCGAAAGCGGTCAGCTTTGCCCTCCTCGCCTACCAGTCCGGCCTTCACGACCCATTGGCGGACCCGGTTGTCGAGAGAGCCCGACGACGCGAAAGGCTTGTCATAATCCGTCGGCAGACAGCCCGGTGCATCGGCGGCCAAGCTGGCCAGCTCCAGGGACAATTCCCATGACATGGGACTCGAACTTCGACCGAGCCCTTTTTCTTCAGTTGCCATTCGATGAATATCATCGTGTCGTCACCTCCGCTGCGGGCAACCCCGCACGGTGGCAAAGGATGGCCGCCGGATGCTGCAGCCCTCCAAGCATCTGATGATCCGCAGCTACGAAGCTGCACAGGCCAGTGTGGGCGAATGGTATGCGGATCCAAGGCCTGTCATGCCTTCACCTGAACGTCATGCGGTTCGAGGATCAGTTTCAGCGGTTCGGCATGCACCGTCTTGGCGGCAAGGGCCGCGCTTGACGGC
This sequence comes from Paracoccus sp. DMF, assembly GCF_004407025.1. Taxonomy (NCBI): domain Bacteria; kingdom Pseudomonadati; phylum Pseudomonadota; class Alphaproteobacteria; order Rhodobacterales; family Paracoccaceae; genus Paracoccus; species Paracoccus sp. DMF. The sequence goes on along the minus strand of NZ_SOKV02000130.1, from coordinate 719 downwards.
GTGTGGCATCGGAATCGATCCAGCCATCGGTCAGCGGCGCCATCGTGGATCGGTGAGAAGCGTAGCGAACGCAGCGTCGACCGCCCGCACGTCGCCAGCAGCGGCCGAATGCAGGTTCCACTCCACCCCTTTCGTCAAAGCAGAACGAGTTGGATTAGGGCTTCCGACGATCATGGCGCCCTTGGCCCCGGTCGCACGAAACAGCCAGGCTTTCGGGTGAAAGTTGGTGGTGAACCGCTCCGGGTTTGCAGGAGGCTGATTTTTCGTTAGTTGCGCGGCCATGGGCTCGGTTTCCAGTGCGGCGTAGAGGTTTGCCTCGGCTTCGGCAGGCGGGATGTTCCCGATCGGCTCCAGCAGGCGGCGGTTGTTGAACCAGTCCACCCATTCGAGCGTGGCATGCTCCACCGCTTCGAAACTGCGCCAAGGCCCGCGACGATGGATGTTCGTCGCCGATGTCGTCGCGAACTCTGGCCCCAACGCCTGGTGAGGCGGTGCGATGGGATTCCTGCCGTTGACGCCGGACATGGCATTTTTCGGGTTTCCGCCACTCGGCAGGGCCAAACAGCCACGGCACCTTGCCAGCGGCGAATTCCCTGCTCCACCTTGGAAAAATTTCCCGCCGGAACATCGCGCCGCCCCTTGCGCGAGCGGCAAAGCTGGCCTAAATGTCCGCATCGCCGGCGCACGTGGCCCGTTCGTCTATCGGTTAGGACGTCAGG
>NZ_SOKV02000012.1:0-100397 GCF_004407025.1 Paracoccus sp. DMF | reverse complement strand
AACTCCGGCTTTAGATGGTCCAAAATTGGTAGGCAGGGCAAAAGGCCGGAAACTCCGGCCGCAGCTGGATGAAAGACCCGTGGCAGGATGGCAACCGGGCCGGTCCACGCCCCGCGCCGCCCCACCGGGCGCACGAACGGCGACCAATTGTCCGAAACCCGCCGTTCTCTGCGCAAATCGCAAAAATTGCTGCGCAACGGGTCAACCTGCCGCGGAACTCTCGGCTATCCTTTCCGCAGGGCTGACCCTGGCGGATCGGCTGGACCAACAACGGAGGAGAGAAAATGAAGCGCAAGATCGCCGTCGCAGTCCTGGCCTCGCTGGCCGCGCTGCCCAGGGCCGAGGCCGCCGAGCCCGCCGCCTGCCATTCCCCCAGCTTCTCGGACGTGGGCTGGACCGACATCTCGGTCACCACCGCCATGTCGGCCATGGTGTTGCAGGCCCTGGGCTATGCGCCCGAGGTGCAGATCCTGTCCGTCGCCGTCACCTTCGAATCGCTGAAACAGGGCGATACCGACATTTTCCTGGGCAACTGGATGCCGCTTCAGGAGCCGATCCAGAAGCCGCTGGTCGATGCCGGCCAGATCGAGGTGGTGCGCCCGAACCTGGAAGGCGCGCTGATCGGCTTCGCCGTGCCCGCCTACACGCACGAGGCCGGGCTCAAGACCTATGCCGACATCGCCAAGTTCAAGGACCAGCTCGGCGGCAAGATCTACAGCATCGAGGCCGGCAGCAGCGCCAACAGCACGATCCTGCAGGCGATTTCGGACAATGCCTTCGACCTGGGCGGGTTCGAGCTGGTCGAATCCAGCGAGCAGGGCATGCTGGCCCAGGTGCAGCGCGCCATCCAGGCCGAACAGCCGATCCTGTTCTTCGGCTGGCGGCCGCATCCGATGAACGTGCGCTATGAACTGGCCTATCTGACCGACGGCAACGACACCTTCGGGCCCGATGACGGCGCCGCGAGCGTGCTGACCAATACCCGCGCCGGCCTGTCCGGGGAATGCCCCAACCTGGGCAAGTTCCTGTCGAACCTCGCCTTCACGGTCGAGGCCGAGGACGTGATGATGTCCTATGTCCTTGACGAGGGGCTGGAGCCGAAGGCCGCGGCCGAACGCTGGCTCAAGGAAAACCCGGCCGCGCTGGACGCCTGGCTTGCCGATGTCACCACCGTCGCGGGCGAGCCGGGCCTGCCCGCGGCCAAGGCGGCGCTAGGTCTTTGAACCGCGTCTGGCGGCGGTCGGCGGATGGCCGAACCGCCGCCGGAAGGCGCGCGACAGCGAGGCGATCGAGGCGAATCCGGTCCTGACCGCGATCTCGGCCATGCCGAGGTCGGTGTCGGTGATCAGCCGCCGCGCCGCCTGCAGCCGCAGCGACTGGTAATAGGCGGCGGGCGAGGTCTGGACGATGTCGCGAAACAGCCCCTCCAGCGTCCGGCTGGAGCATTTCACCGCGCCGGCGATGCGGGCAACGGGCAGCGGGCTGTCCAGATGCGCCTCCATGATGCCGATGGCCTGGGCGACGCGGCTCTCCATCCGCCCGGCCCGGCCCAGCGAGACCAGGGGCTGCGCGTCCGAAGGCAGGCGCATCTCTTCATAGACGTAAAGGCTGGCCACGTTCAGCGCCGCGTCGAAGCCCTGGCGGGCGCGGACCAGCGCCAGCATGAAGTCCAGCGTGGGCGCGGCGCCGCCGGTGGTGAAGACCGGGCCGTCGATCACCCAGCGGTCGGGGATGGCGCGCACCTGCGGGAAGCGGGCGGCGAAATCCTCGAGATCCTCCCAATGCGTGGTGGCCTTGCGCTGGTCCAGCAGGCCGGCGCGGGCCAGCACCCAGCTGCCGGCCTCGACGCCGCCGACCAGCCGCGCCCGCCGCGCGCCCTGCCGCACGGCGGCCAGCACCGCCGGGGCGACATGGCGCGCGACATTGAAGGCCGCGACCACGACCAGCAGGTCGCAAGCCTGCTGCGGCCGGAAGGGGCCGTCGACCTGCACCGGCAGGCCCGAGCTGGTCGCCACCGGCTTGCCGTCGACCGAGACGACCTGCCAGCGATAGCATTCCGCCCCCATGACGCGATTCGCCGCGCGCAGCGGGTCCAGCGTGGCCGCCAGACTCATCAGCGATGCCTCCGGCAGCACCAGGATCGTGGCGCACAGGGGTTGGTCGGAGCGCTGGAACAGCGTCACGTCACCCGTGCCACCCATGCCTCAAGGCCGGGGCTGGCCGACGAAGCGGCCCGCCCCTTCGGCCGGCATGGCGGCATGGCGGCCGGCCCAATCGGCCAGTGCCGCCGCCACCGCGGGCGCGGGCGCGCTGGTGCGGCGGGTGGCAAGGTCGGTATGCAGCAGCAGCGTCTCGACCGTGGCGGCCAGCACCTCGCCGCGCCAGAGCCGGTGGAACAGGTGCAGCCTCTTGCCCTGCCCCGCCAGCACCTGGGTCGTGACCACCAGCCGGGCGCCGGCGTGGATCTCGTCCAGATAGCGGATGTGGTTCTCGACCGTGAAATAGCTCTGGCCCGCGGCGACGTAATCGGCATCGGCGCCGATCATCTCCATGAAGCGGTCGGTGGCCAGCGAGCCGGCTTCCAGGTAATGCGTCTCGTTCATGTGGCCGTTGTAGTCGGTCCAGGTCACCGGCACCTGGCGCGCGGCGGTGATCGGCAACCCGTCGCGCTCGCCCGGGTCGGGCAGGTGCGCCTCATGCGCGCGCAGGACGCCGCCGGCACCGCTGCCCGAACGACGCAACGCCCGCATCATGCCGACCAGGTTGTCGTCGCGCAGCCGCTCCAGCTCGCGGATCGAGCGGTGGCCGGATTGCGCGTCGGACTGGCTGGCGATCAGGTCGACCAGTTCGTCGTTGAACTCGGGCACGTCCATCAGCTTGGTCCAGGGCCAGGACAGCGCCGGACCGAACTGGGCCATGAAATGCTTCATCCCGGCCTCGCCGCCGGCGATGCGATAGGTCTCGAACAGGCCCATCTGCGCCCAGCGGATGCCGAAACCCATGCGGATCGATTCGTCGATCTCCTCGGTGGTGGCGATGCCGTCCTTGACCAGCCACAGCGCCTCGCGCCACACCGCCTCGAGCAGGCGGTCGGCGATATGGGCGTCGATCTCTTTCCGCACGATCAGGGGGAACATGCCGATGCCGCGCAGGATGTCGGCGGCCCGGGCGCAGGTCGCGCCATCGCCCACCAGCTCGACCAGCGGCAGCAGATAGACGGGGTTGAAGGGATGCGCCACCACCGCGTTGGTGCCGGCCGCGTTCAGCTCGGACGGCTTGAAGCCCGAGGTGGACGAGCCGATCACCGCCTCCGGCCCGGCCGCCGCCGCAATGGCGGGCAGGATCTTGTGCTTCAGCGCCAGCACCTCGGGGACGCTTTCCTGGATCCAGGCCGCGCCCGCCACCGCCTCGGCCATGTCGGCGTGGAAGGTCAGCCGGCCCTCGGGCGGCAGCGCGCGGTCGTAGAGCGCGGGCAGCGCCCGGCGGGCATTCGCCAGCACCTCGCCGATCTTGCGCTCGGCCTGCGGGTCGGGGTCGAAGACCGCCACATCCCAGCCGTTCAGCAGGAAACGCGCGGCCCAGCCGCCGCCGATGACGCCGCCGCCGATGATCGCCGCCTTGCTCATGCCGCGGCTCCTTTCGGCGCGCGCTTCACCAGGCCAAGGCGTTCGCGCACCTCGGCAGGACCGATCACGCGGCTGCCCAGGTTCTCGATGATGGTCGCGGCACGCTCGACCAGCTGTGCATTGGTGGCAAGCTGGCCCTTGCCCAGCCACAGGTTGTCCTCAAGGCCGACGCGCACATTGCCGCCCGCCAGCACCGAGGCGCCGACGAAAGGCATCTGGTCGCGCCCCAGGCTGAAGGCCGACCAGGTCCAGTCCGAGGGCACCGCGTTCACCATGGCAAGGAAGGTGTTCAGGTCGTTCGGCGCGCCCCAGGGCACGCCCATGCACAGCTGCACCAGCGCCGGGCCGGCCAGCGTGCCTTCCTCGACCAGCTGCTTGGCGAACCACAGGTGGCCGGTGTCGAAGGCCTCGATCTCGGGCTTGACGCCCAGGGCGGTCATCATGCCGCCCATCGCCCGCAACATGCCGGGCGTGTTGGTCATCACGTAATCGGCCTCGGCGAAGTTCATCGTGCCGCAATCGAGGGTGCAGATCTCGGGCAGGCATTCGGCGACATGGGCCATGCGCTCGGTGGCGCCGACCATGTCGGTCGCGGCGGCGTTCAGCGGAAACGGCGCCTCGGTATTGCCGAAGACGATGTCGCCGCCCATGCCGGCGGTCAGGTTCAGCACCACGTCCACCTCGGCCGCGCGGATGCGGTCGGTCACCTCGCGGTAATAGTCCAGCTTGCGCGAGGGGGCGCCGGTCTCGGGGTCGCGGACGTGGCAATGGACCACCGCCGCCCCCGCCTTGGCCGCCGCGATGGCGCTTTCCGCGATCTGTTTCGGGCTGCGCGGCACGTGGGGCGAGCGGTCCTGCGTGCCGCCCGATCCGGTCACGGCGCAGGTGATGAAGACGTCCCGATTCATGGCAAGGGGCATGGCGAACTCCTGGTTGGCATGCCCGATGCTAGGGGGTTGCACGGCTTCTGGATTGTCCTATCCTGTCATCGGATTGTCCAAACAGGTCAGCATTTCATGGTCCGCGTCGGCTTCCTGCTTTTCGACGGCTTCTCGAACATGGTCCTGTCCTGCCTGCTGGAACCCCTGCGGGCGGTCCGCGACCAGGCCGGGATCGACATCCGCTGGCAGGTCATGACCCCCGACGGCGGCCCGGTGCGGTCCTCGAGCGGGCTGTCCGTCGCGCCCGACGACGCTGCGGCGACGGATTTCGAACTGCTGGTGGTGGTCGCGGGCTATGGCTATCGCGACCACGCCGGCGGCGCCGGGCCGCGCCGCATCCTGGCGCTGGCGCGGCAAAGCCGCATCGTGATCGGCGCCGACAGCGGGCCGTGGCTTCTGGCGGCGGCGGGCCTGCTGCGCGGGCGACGCGCCACCCTGCACTGGTCGCTGCTCGGCGAATTCGCCGAGGCCTTTCCCGAGGTGCAGGCCGACCCCGCGCCCTATGTGATGGCGGACCGCTTCTGGTCCTGTGGCGGCGCGGCCGGTGCGCTGGACCTGATCCTGGCCTTCATCGCCCGGCGGTTCGGCCAGGCCAATGCCTTCGTCGCCTCGTCGATGTTTCTGCATGACGCCGGCCGGGGCGAGGCCGGCCCGGCCCTGCCCGGCCTGCCCCGCAAGGGCACGGCGCGGCTGCGGCAGGCGATGAACCTGATGATCGGGTCGATCGAGACGCCGATGCCGCTGCCCGAGATCGCCGCGCGCTGCGGCGTTTCGCTCAGCAAGCTGGACCGGCTGTTCCGGGCCGAGACCGGCATGGCGCCGGGCCGCTATTTCCAGATGCTGCGGCTGTCGCAGGCGCGCGAGCTGGCCGCCAGCACCGGGCTCGGCCTGCGCGAAATCGCCCTGCGCTGCGGCTATTGCGATGCGGCTTCGCTGAGCAAGGCCTATCGCCGCGCCCACGGCCAACCGATCAGGCAGTCGACCGGCCGCACCGGTGAATGCGTCCACGACCCTCTTGTCTCGCTGCGTGCCTAGGGGCGTCTGTCGATCGACGCCATTGCGCAGGCGAGCTTGACGCGCCGTGAAGGCGCCGAAACAGCAGGGCATGGCCAACCGGCCGGGTCACGGGGACCTTCTCCGGGGCTTTCAGGGCCGGCCGCCCACTACGCCGAACATGCGGACGGTCTGCAGGCTCATCACGAAGGCCACGCGGCGCCGGTGCCGAGAACACCTTCAGCGTGCGCAACTGCCCGCTGCCCTCCTCGAGCACCGCGAGATCCGTGAAGGACCCGCCGACACCACGCCGATGCGATAAGCCGTTGCCCGCTCCCTGACCCGTTCGCCATTGACTGCCACGGACCGATGGCACAGCGCCTTCGGCACCGCCATGTAATTTCGGGATGCGGGACCGGGCAGAAACCGGTTTTTTCACAGACCGCACGGGCATCGCGCGTCGCCAGCATCCAAGTTGTGACTCCGGCAAGCTCGGGGTGGTGCGGATTGCTTCGGCCAGCCCGCGCCCGCGATGCGCCGGCAGCATGAAGAGGCCGCGCAGATAGGCAAAGACCGTGTAATCCATGAACAGCCGCGCGAAACCCGCTATCGCCCCATCCGGCGCGATCACCGCCATCGGCAGCGCGCCCGCCAGCGCGGGTTCCAGCCGCGGGCGGTCGAGGCCCTGCGACCAATAGGCCTTCTCGGCCAGGAAGGTCCGCGCGGTCTCCGGCCAGGCGCCCCAGCAGGTCACGGCCGAGATCCTGGCCGAACTCGCGGCGCGCGCGGGGTGCGGGTGTCTTGGGCCGAGCTTTCCAGCTATCCCGCCCTGCCGCCGCCCGAAGCCGACGACCTGCGCGGCTGACCGGGCAGGAGGCGCTGCTTTCGGTCAGCTACGGCACCGAGGCAGGGCTGCTCCATGCCGCCGGCACCCCCCTCGATCATCTCCGGGCCGGCCCCATCGCCCGCGCCCACCGCGCGAACGAATTCATGCTGGCCGGAACTGGACGCCTGCCGCCGGATGATGTGGGGCTTGGCAATGGAAATGCCCGCTTCCGCGTGGTTGCAAGGCAGGACCGGCGGACATCCAGGGCTCTGCATGGCAGCGTCGTGCTCGCCGGGCTGGTCAGCGGCCATACGATGCTGCGCGATGGCCGATCCGCATCTCCGGTCTGCCGCCACCTGCCCAGCTTTGCCGGGCCGGGCTCATCCTCGACCGCCTCCGCCGCTTGCCTGCGCCGCTGGGCCTGCCCCGAGGGCGACGCGCAAATTCAGCCCGGCGGGGCATAGACCGCGAGGAAGCGCGCGACGCGGCGCTGGACGAAGCCGTCGATCTGCGCCGGCTCCAGCGGGTCCATCATCAGCAGCGCCCGGCGCTGCAACCCGGCCAGCACCAGGTCGACGAATTCCGCCCCGGCCTCGGTGCAGTCGGGGATCGCCAGGTCGCCGCGCGCCACGCGGCCCTGGAAATATTCGGCCAGGGTCTCGATCGAATGCATCGGTCCGGCGCGATAGATGCGGCGCGCGAGGTCCGGGAACTTCTCGCCCGCGCCGATCATCATGCGCATCGCGGCCAGGACCTCGCCCTGCAGCAGCGTGTCGATCATGGTGCGGGCGATCTGGCACAGCTCGTCCTCGACCGCGCCCTTGCCGCTGCCCAGCTCGCGGATCGTGCGCTGCAACCGGCCGCATTCATGCAGGACCAGCGCCTCGAACATCGCCTCCTTGCTGTCGAAATAGACGTAGAGCGTGCCCTTGGAGACCCCTGCCGCCCGGGCGACATCCTGCATCGAGGCGCCCTCGAACCCCTGCGACAGGAACATCCGCCGCGCGCCGTCCAGGATCTGGCGACGCTTGGGGTTGTCCTCGACGTCCGCGCGCGGGTCGCAGTCGCAGCCGGTGCTGACGGGATCGTTCAAGCCTGCCTCCTTACGGGTTGCGCGGCAGATTACGCCGCCGCCGGCAGCGCGGTCCAGCCCGCCGACGGCCCCGGATACCATTGACCGAACCGTTCGGTCAATGGTATGGAGCCGCAACCACCGACCCGACTCGCCAAAGGCCGGGTTCGCGCGCAACGGCGGCTTGCGTTCTGAAAGGCCCAGTGATGACTTCGACCCCCGACGCGCCCCCGGCCCCCGGCACCCCTGCGAGCAAGCCGAAATCCGGCAAGGCCAAGCGCATCCTGGGCATCGTCGCCCTGCTGGTGCTGGCCGTGATCGGCTATGAGGGCTTTCGCTGGTTCACCCACGGCCGCTTTCACCAGGAAACCGACGATGCCTATCTGCAGGCCGACCTGGTGATGCTGCAGGCCCGCGACACCGGCTATATCGCCGAGATCCTGGTCGCGCCCAACGCCCCGGTGGCCAAGGGCCAGGTGATTGCCCGCATCGATCCGCAGGATTACCAGCTGGCGCTGGAAAACGCCGCCAATACGCTGGCGAGTGCCGAAAGCGCGACCCGCCAGCTCGAGGCGCAGATCACCGCGGGCCGGGCCGGCATCCAGCAGGCCGAGGCGGCGCTGACCGCCGCCCAAGCCACCAATGACGGCGCGCAAAAGGCCTATCGCCGGGCGCGCGAGTTGAAAACCACGTCGGTCGGCACCCAGGCCTCGCTGGATTCGGCCGAGGCCAGCGCCAAATCCGCCGCCGCCCAGGTCGAAAGCGCCAAGGCGGCGCTGGCGCAGGCCGAGGCGCAGCTGGCGGTCCTGAACGCGGAAGCCGACAGCGCGAAACTCCAGGTCCGCGCCGCCCGCACCGGGTTGCGCCAGGCGCAGCGCGATCTGGACTTCACCCAGATCCGCGCGCCCTTCGCCGGCATCCTGACCGAGCGCCAGATCGAGGTCGGCTCCTATGTCGCGCCGGGCTCGCGTATCGGCACGCTGGTCCCGGTCGAGAACCTTTATGTCGGCGCGAACTTCAAGGAGACGCAGATCGCCGGCATCCGCCCGGGCGGCAGCGTGCAGATCCGCGTCGACGCCTGGCCCGACGAGCTGCTGCACGGCACGGTGGAAAGCCTGACCGCCGGCACCGGCCAAGTGTTCAGCCTGCTGCCCTCGTCGAATGCCACCGGCAATTTCACCAAGGTCGTGCAGCGCGTGCCGGTGCGCATCCGCATCGACGACCAGGACCGCAGCCGCCTGCCGCTGCGCCCCGGCATGTCCGTCGTGGTCGAGGTCGACACCCGCACCGGCGAGGATCGGCCGCTGATGCCCGCCCCCGCCGCCGACCCGGCCCGGGTCGAACCGGGCGCGGCCGCGACCAGCGCGCTGGACTCCGGCGCCCCCGGCATGCGGGGCTAGGCCATGGCTGCCGCCAGCCCGGCCGCGACCCTGCCGGGCGCCCTGCCCGCGCCGGATCCCGACCGCATCGACCCGCGCCGCCTGGTCACCTTCATGCTGATGGTGCTGGGCATGTTCATGGCGATCCTGGACATCCAGATCGTCTCGGCCTCGCTGTCCGAAATCCAGGCCGGGCTGGCGGCCTCCAGCGACGAGATCCCGTGGATCCAGACCTCCTACCTGATCGCCGAGGTCATCATGATCCCGCTGTCGGGCTATCTGTCGCGGATGCTGTCGACGCGCTGGGTCTTTACCATCTCGGCCGGCGGCTTCACGCTGATGAGCCTGCTGTGCGGGCTGTCGAATTCGATGTCCGAGATGATCGTCTGGCGCGCGTTGCAGGGCTTTGTCGGCGGGGCGATGATCCCGACGGTCTTTGCCTGCGCCTATACGATCTTTCCGCGCTCCAAGATGCATATCGTCTCGCCCATGATCGGGCTGGTGGCGACGCTGGCGCCGACCATCGGGCCGACGCTGGGCGGCTACCTGACCGAATATCTCAGCTGGCACTGGCTGTTCTTCATCAACGTGGTGCCGGGCATCATCGTCACCACGGCGGCCTTTCTGCTGATCGACTTCGACAAGCCGGAGCTGAGCCTGTTCCAGCGCTTCGACTGGTGGGGCTTCCTGGGGCTGGCGCTGCTGCTGGGCGCGATGGAATACGTGCTCGAGGAAGGCGCCGGCGACGACTGGTTCGCGGATGAGGGCATCGTCGCCATGACCGGGGTGATGCTGGCCGGGGGCTTCCTGTTCTTCTGGCGCGCCTTCACCGCCGACGAGCCCATCGTGCGGCTGGAAGCCTTTACCGACCGCAACTTCGCCATGGGCTCGGTGTTTTCCTTTGGTCTCGGTATCGGGCTTTACGGGCTGATCTACATCTTCCCGGTCTATCTGTCGGGGATCCGCGGCTACAACTCGCTGCAGATCGGCGAGGCGATGATGGTCTCGGGCATCTCGATGTTTCTGACCGCGCCCGTCGCCGGGCGGCTGTCGCAGAAGCTGGACCCGCGGCTGATGATGGGGGCGGGTTTCGCGCTGTTCTCGCTCAGCTGCTGGATGATGGCCGGGCTGACCGAGGACTGGGACTATTGGGAGATCTTCCTGCCGCAGATCCTGCGCGGGATCTCGCTGATGATCTGCATGGTGCCGGTGTCGAACATCGCGCTTGGCATGCTGCCGCCCGAGAAGGTCAAGAACGCCTCGGGCCTGTTCAACCTGACCCGCAACCTGGGTGGCGCGGTCGGGCTGGCGCTGATCAACACGATCCTGCGCAATCGCGAGGATTTCCACTATGCCCGCATCGCCGAGAGCGTGCATCCGGGCAACCAGGCCGCGACCGGCGCCATCGGCATGCTGGAGCGGGCCTATTCATCCCTGGGCGAGGCGGCCGAGACCGCGGCGCTGGCCAGCATCTCGGGCATGGCGCAGTTGCAGGCGGTGGTGATGTCGCTGGCCGACATCTTCGTGCTGCTGACCGGGCTTTTCGCCGCGCTGGCCTTGCTGCTGCTGTTCGTGGAAAAGCCGCAAGCCGGCGCGGGCGGCGGCGGCGGTCACTGAGCCCGCGTCACGGGGCCGTCAGTGCCGACAGGCTTTGGCGCTGGCCGCCCTTGCCGTCGAAGTTCCCCGGCGCGAGCCAATCCGCATGCGCCCGGGCCAGACGCGGCCAGTCGCGGTCGATGATGGCAAACCAGGCGGTGTCGCGGTTGCGGCCCTTATAGATCATGTGCTGGCGGAAGATGCCCTCGAAGCTGAAGCCATAGCGCAGGGCGGCGCGGCGCGACGGTGCGTTCAGCGCGTCGCATTTCCACTCAACCCGGCGATAGCCGGCACCGAAGGCCCAGCCGATCATCAGCGAAATCGCCTCGGTCGCGGCCGGGGTCTGCTGCATCGCCGGCGCGATCTCGATATGGCCGATCTCGATCACGCCGTTGCGCGGATCGATGCGCAGGAACGAGGCGAGCCCGCCCACCTTGCCGCTGGCGCGGTCGCGCAGGGCATAGAAGAACGGGTCGCGGCTTTCGGCCATGCCCGCCTGCCAGGCGCGATAGGCCTCCAGGTCGGCGAAGGGGCCATAGCCGAGATAGTCCCAGACCCAATCCTGGCCCTGGTTGGCCGCGAACAGGTCCTCGGCATGGCGTGCCGGGTCCAGCCGTTCCAGGGTGACGAACCGGCCCTCGATCCGCTCCGGACCGGGGGCGGGCGGCGGGACGAAGCCGGTGACGACGGGGCCGGTCGGACGCTCTGCCATGCTGCTCTCCCTGAAGGCTCAGGCGAGCATCCTTGGATCGCCGCCAAGGTCAAGCCCCGGAAACACCGCGCGCTCCAGCACCCCGGGCTCGAGCCCGAAGAGCCCGCGCATCGCCCAGGCGGCATAGGCGCGGATGTCGCGCAGGGGCATCAGGTCGCGGCCGGCGTAAAGCTGGCCCTCGCCCAGGCCGGGCCAGTCGCCATAGGCGCGGCCGCCGTTGATCGCGCCGCCGGCCATGATCAGCGCGCCGCCGGTGCCGTGGTCGGTGCCGCCCGAGCCGTTCTCGCGCACGGTGCGGCCGAATTCGGTCATGGCCAGCACGGTGGTGCGCTGCCAGTTCGCACCCAGGCCGTCGCGCAGCGCCAGGATCGCGGCGGCGAGCCGGTCGAAGCCGCGCCCGATCACCGGCGCCTGATTGGCGTGGCTGTCCCAGCCCGGGATCGAGAAAGCGGCGATGCGGCTTTCCCCGTTCAGCCGGTTGGCGGCAAAGGCGGCCAGAGACTGCGCATCGCCGGTCGGGCCGGTGGTCTTTTCCATGGCCGGGCTCTCGGCGCCGATCTGCACCGCATCGCGGGCGGCGTCGCGGAACAGCGGGTCGTCGTGATAGACATGCTCCAGCAGCAGCTGCGCCTGCGGCGACAGGCTCAGCGCGGCGCGCGGCGCCCAGGCCATATGCGCGGCCTCGCCTTCCAGGATCTTCATCTGCTCGATCCCGACCGCATAGGCGGTTTCCGAACTCGCCCCCGGCACCGCCTGCAGCAGGCGGTTCAGCCAGCCGCCCAGGCGCCGGTCCACCGGCAGGTCGTTGCCGGTCCCGGCCTCGAGCACGTCCTGGCCGTCGAAATGGCTGCGCTTGTCGCGATAGGGGGTCGAGACGGCATGGGCAAAGGCCAGCTCGCCCTTTTGCCACAGCGGCAGCAGCGGCCCCAGCCGCGGGTGCAGCGCATAGAAGCCGTCGAGGTCCAGCGCCCCGGCATCGGGCCCCAGCGACAGGTCGCGGCGCAGCTTGCGCAGCATCGGGTCGCCATAGGGCTGGATCGCGTCCAGCCCGTCCATGGCGCCGCGCAGGATGATCACCACCAGCCGGTTGTCCGAGGGCAGCGCGGCAAAGGTCATGCTGCTCATCAGGGGATGCGCCGCGGCCGAGCAGCCGAGCAGCGCCGCGCTTTTCAGAAACAGCCTGCGGTCCAGTTGCAGCATCGCCTACCTCCGGTTGAAGTCGCTCGAGGCGAGGATCAGCACCACGCCCTCGGCCGCGCTTTCGGCCTTGGGCACCGCCCAGGAAAGTTGCTCGGATTGCGTGCCGCCGAAGGCCGAGACCAGCATCTCGCGCGGGTCGGGCAGTTCCGGCAGCAGCAGGCGCGGCATGCGCAGCGCCCAGTTGATGCGCGCGGCCATGGTCTGGGGCGCAATCCAGGCCCCGGCCTCTTCGGGCCAGCCGTCGGGACCCTTGGGCTGGTTCCAGGGCTGGCCCATCACCGGCAGGTGGTTCCAAACCGCGCGGCGGAACATCTGCTCGTCCAGCGCCGCGATCTGCTGTCCCGTCACCCCCAGCGCGCGCAACCCCGTCACCGTCAGGTCGAAGGGCTGGCGCACCTTGGCGCGCAGGTTCCGGGCCAGCGCCGGATGCGTCACCAGCACGCGATAGACCTGCGGCAGGTTGCCGTGGCTTTCGCGCCAGACATCGGCCATGGCCTGCACCAGATCCTGCGGCGGATTGTCCGAGACGAAATGCACCGCCAGCTTCCTCGAGACGTAAAGCGCGGTCTCGGGCCGGCGGGCGAGGTCGCGAAAGGCGGCGCGAATGTCGTCGAGCCCGCCGCGCCGGTTGCCGCCATAGCTCTTGCCCAGCACCGTCTCGGCCCCCGGCTCGGCGAGCGCCGGCTTGAAGGTGAAACCCTCGTCATGCGAAAAGCCCAGGCCCGTCAGCAGTTCGGCCAGCTGGCGCACGTCCTTCTGGCTGTATTTGGCGCCGACGCCCAGCGTATGCAGCTCCATCGCCTCGCGCGCCAGGTTCTCGTTCAGGCCGAAATGGCGGTCGGGCCGGCGCTTGACGAAGGGCGAGTTCGGCCCCCGGCTCGACACCTGGTCGAGATAGATCAACATCATCGGATGCGTCTCGGCGGCGAAGAGCATGTCCTCGAAGCGGCCGTTCACATGCGGGCGGATCGCCTCGTCCTGATAGGCCAGCCCAAGGCCGATATTGACCTTGTTGATGGCGCGCGCGGTGAAATGGTCGCACCAGAACTGCACCAGCCTTTCGCCGAAGCCGATGGGGTCGTCCACGGCGCGAATCACCCGGCGACGCAGGTCATCGACCTGCAGGGTGCCCAGCTGGCGGTTGGCCGCGATCGACTCGGGCGGCTCGGGCCGGCCCTCGCGGCGGGCCTTGATCCCCTCGCGGAAGGTGCGGGCGATGCGGCTGGCCTCGGCGGTGGTCATGGCCTCGGGGCCCGGGCCGGCATTGGCGGGGCCAGTAAGCACCGCCGCCGCATCGGCCGGCGGCGGCATCAGCGGCGACAGGCCGAAGCCCAGCCGGATCGCCGCCATCTCGGGAAAACCAATGCTCATGCGTGCCTTCCATCGCCGGGGATCGCGCGTCCCCGAACGGGTTATGGCACGGTCGGCGGCAAAGGTCAGTTCACGCTTTCTTCAAGTGCCGCAATGCGGCAAAGGCCCGCGCATGGCGCGGGCCGCCTCCCGTCATTCCTTCGGCAGCACGCGCAGCCGCAATTCGCGCAGCTGCTCGTTCGTGGGCTCGCTGGGCGCGCCCATCATCAGGTCCTCGGCGCGCTGGTTCATCGGGAACATGATGACCTCGCGGATGTTCTGCTCATCCGCCAGCAGCATGACGATGCGGTCGATGCCGGCCGCGCAGCCGCCGTGCGGCGGTGCGCCATAGCGGAAGGCCTTGACCATGCCGCCAAAGCGCTTTTCGACCTCGTCATGGCCATAGCCGGCCAGTTCGAAGGCCTTGAACATGATCTCGGGCTTGTGGTTCCTGATCGCGCCCGAGATCAGCTCGTAGCCATTGCAGGCCAGGTCATACTGATAGCCCTTGACCGCCAGCGGATCGCCCGACAGCGCCTCGAGCCCGCCCTGCGGCATCGAGAACGGGTTGTGCGAGAAGTCGATCTTGCCGTCCTCGCCCTTTTCATACATCGGGAAATCGACGATCCAGGCGAATTTGAACTGGTGCTCGTCGGTCAGCCCCAGCTCGCGGCCGATCTCGTTGCGGGCCCGGCCGGCCACGGCCTCGAAGGTCTCGGGCTTGCCGCCCAGGAAGAAGGCGGCGTCACCCTCGCCCAGGCCCAGCTGCAGGCGGATCGCCTCGGTCTTTTCGGCACCCAGCGCCTTGGCGATGGGGCCGGCAGCCTCGGTCGATCCGCCCTCGGCCTTGCGCCAGAAGATATAGCCCATGCCCGGCAGGCCCTGCTGTTGCGCGAAGGCGTTCATGCGGTCGGCGAACTTGCGCGAGCCGCCGGTCGGCGCGGGAATGGCGCGGACCTCGGTGCCGTCCTGTTCCAGGAGTTTCGCGAAGATCGCGAAGCCCGAGCCGCGGAAATGCTCGCTGACCACCTGCATCTCGATCGGGTTGCGCAGGTCGGGCTTGTCGCTGCCGTATTTCAGCATCGCATCGGCATAGGGGATGCGCGGCCAGTCGGCATCGACCGGGCGGCCGCCGCCGAATTCCTCGAACAGGCCCTGGATCACCGGCTGGATGGCGGCGAACACATCCTCCTGCTCGACGAAGGACATTTCAAGGTCGAGCTGGTAGAAGTCGGTGGGCGAGCGGTCGGCGCGCGGGTCCTCGTCGCGGAAGCAGGGCGCGATCTGGAAATACTTGTCGAAGCCCGCGACCATGATCAGCTGCTTGAACTGCTGCGGCGCCTGCGGCAGGGCATAGAACTTGCCCGGATGCAGCCGCGAGGGCACCAGGAAGTCGCGCGCGCCCTCGGGGCTGGACGCGGTGATGATCGGAGTCTGGAATTCGGTAAAACCCTGGTCCCACATCCGGTTGCGGATCGAGCGGACCACCTGGCTGCGCAGCATGATGTTGTTATGCAGCGACTCGCGGCGCAGGTCGAGGAAGCGATAGGCGAGCCGCGTCTCCTCGGGATAGTCCTGGTCGCCGAAGACCGGCAGCGGCAGGTCGTCCGAGGGGCCAAGGATCTCGACATCGGTGGCATAGACCTCGATCGCGCCGGTGGGCAGCTTGGGGTTCACCAGGCTCGCGTCGCGCAGCTTGACCTTGCCGTCGATGCGGATCACCGTCTCGGCGCGCAGCTTTTCCAGGGCGGCAAAGGCCGGGCTGTCGCTGTCGGCGATGACCTGGGTGATGCCGTAATGGTCGCGCAGGTCGATGAACAGCACGCCGCCATGATCTCGGACCCGGTGGACCCAGCCCGACAGGCGGATGGTTTCACCGGCATTGGCGGCCGTCAGCTGGCCGCAGGTGTGGCTGCGATAGGCGCTCATCGATTTTCCCCTTGCGTATTCGGTCACGCATGAACCGCCTGCGCCGGGGGAAGTCAAGCGATCAGAACGGCCGCACCACGTTGCCGGAATAGAAATAGACCCCCATGCCGACGGTGAACAGCGCGTTCCCGGCCACGGCATGCAAGGCCCAGGCCGCCGGGAAGCCGAACTTCAGATAGGCGCGGGCGAAGAACCAGCCGCCGACCAGCGTCAGCGCCGCGACGATCCAGGACCAGTACATCAGATGCGCAAAGGAAAACACCGCCGCGTTCAGCGCGATGGCCGCCTGCCCGCGCGGCAGGATGGCACCATAGCGGTGAAAGAACAGCGGCCGGAAGATCAGCTCTTGCGGCAGGGCGGACAGGATCGGGTAGAAGCTCCAGATCACCAGCAGGAACTCGGGCCGCTGCCGCGCCATGCTGAAGATGGCGCCGGGGCGCGAGAACCACAGGATCGCGGCGCCCAGCGCGGTGGTGATCAGGATCATGCCCAGGATTTCCAGCCAGGGCAGCCGGCCCCAGCCATAGACCAGCCCGCGCCAGTCGAAGCCGCCGGTGAACCACAGAAGCGCCAGTCCCGCCAAGCTGAACAGGGCCAGCGCCTCGAACAGCATATGCCCGGGCATGAACAGCGCAATGGCCAGCGGCGCCCCGATATAGAGCGCCGCGAACTCGGCCCGGAGCAGGGCGCGGTTTACTGAAGCCGCCGGTTCAGCCATGCCCGCCACTGGGCGGGAGAACCCGCAAACACGTTCAGGTCCACGTTGCCGCCGATGCCCGGCACCACGCCGGTCCCGGTATATTGCCAGAAGCTGTAGGGCTGGCCGGGGTAGACGATGCGCGGGTGACCCGCGACCGAGCGCAGCCAGAATTCCTCGGGCCAGCGCGACAGGTTGTTGTCGCGGTAGAAGTCCACCGTGGTATAGATGATCGGGCGCTGGCCGTAGTATTGGTGCAGGATGTCCTTGAAGATCTTGGCTTCCCGCAGCACCTCGTCGGCCGGCGGCCGGCGCGGGCAGGTTTTCGAGGGCGTCCATTCCAGGTCCACCACCGGCGGCATGGCGCCGCGTTCGCGCGGCACGTTCTGGATGAACCAGGCCGCCTGCTGCGTGCCCGAGCGGCAGAAATAGAAATAGTGATAGGCGCCGCGCGGGATGCGGGCCTGCGCCGCCTCGGCCCAGTAGCGGCGGAAGCTCGGGTCGACCCAGTCGCCGCCCTCGGTCGCCTTGATGAAGGCGAAGCTGATGCCGGATCCGCGCACCGCGCCCCAGTCGATATTCCCCTGATAGCGAGAGATATCAATACCATGCACCGGATGGTCATAGGGATGGCCGCCGACCCAGGCATGGGGGGCGCTGTCGCCGAACTTCGGCCCCAGCCCCTGTCCTGCCATCACCGCGCGGCTGTGCGACGGGCCGCGCCCGCAGGCCGCCACGGCGACCAGCAACAAGACCGTCAATATTCTGCCGAGAATTCTCATCTTGTCCTCTGCCCCATGCGCCTGTCCTCGGCGCTTTTGCCCCTTATCGCAAAGGTGGGGCGCCATGTCACGATGGCGTGACGCTCACGAGTTTGTGCGGGATGCGGGGTCGGCAGGGCGCGGGCCGGCAAGCCGCTGGAAAGGTGCGGATTTCGGCTGTGACACGGGTGCAGCGGGCGTACACCGCGCGTACACAGGGCGTATGCCGATGGCGCGACCCGGGCGGTGCCTGCGGAGGCAAGGGCGACGGTCGAGGTGCCCGAAGGAGCAGCAGCGGCGCTGCTTGTGCAAGCCGCGAAATTCGGCATGATGCGCGCCGCGTGGTTACAGGGTTTTCCCATGTTTATCAGATTGCTGTCCCCGGCTCTGGCGGTGCTCATCATCGCCTGCAGCCTCTACCTGTGGCGATATGTCTATGCCGTCAGCGATTGGGCGGTGGCCTGCCTCGTGCCGCTGTCGGTGCTGCTGTTCCTGGCGCAGATGCCCATCCTGCGCGAGGACTACCGGGCCCGCATGCTGCTGACGCTGCGGCCGGGTTCGCGCCTGACGCGGATCTTGACCGGGCGGCTGAGCTCGTCGGCCGGCGCGCTGGTCTTCGTCGCGATCTCGATTCCGGTCCTGGCTTGGCAGGCGCTGCACCTGACCCCGGCCGAGGCCGGGTTGGTGAGCGCCGCCTGCATGATCTCGGGCTGGGTCTTCGTGGGGATCGAGCGCCGGCTGGCGCGCTCGTTCAACCCGCCCTTTGCCCGCGCCTATGCCCTGCGCCTGTCAAGCTGGCTCTGCGCGGCGCTGGCCTGTCCGGTGATCGCCTGGGTCACGTGGAGCTATACCGGGCATCCCCCAGCATATCTGCAAGCGGGTTTCATCGACGCCCTTAAACTCGGAATGTCAGAGATGCCCGAACGGGACGGCTTGCTGGAGACAATCCTGATGCCTTTCTATGCCTTTCAAGGCGGCAAGACATGGCTCTTGGTCCAAAGCAAGAACTATCCCTGGCTGACCCTGTTGCTAAGCATGGATGCCGCGCTGTTCGGCTTTCTTGCCACCCGCGCCAGCATCCTGATGACCGACCTGGCCGAGCATTTCCTGCTGGCACAGCAGACAACCCCGTCCGAGGATGTTGCATGACCGCTTCCCTTCCAAGGAAAACGCCCGAAAGGCGCCGGGCGCATGGCAGGATCACCTCGTTCTTCTTCTGGGCCACGATTGTCGGATTGTTGCTGGCCACGGTCGGGCTGATGGTGGTTGGCGCGCTGCGCCAGCCTGTTGGAGCGGATAAGCCGGCAAGCGTCGAAACCGCCAAGGTGGAAAATCTGCGTCAGCAAAAGACCAGGGCTGAAAAGGCGCTGGAAAAGCTTCCACGAGAGGGCCGCGATTGGGTGGAAGACAAGCTGGATGATGAACTCGACCGCACCTATCAGCCGGCTTTCGATGCGATTCACGGCTATGCCGATTTCCACTATTCGATTCTGGGGGAATATACCGAACTGCTGGGCACCGCCTTGGACCGGTCCGAAACGGAGCTGGACAAGCGCGTCTTTGCCGGGCTGGACGGGCGTTTGCAGGCGGTGGCCAAGGAAACCGAGATCGCGTTCATCGAGAAATACATCGAGGAGATGAGCCTGGCCCTGGACGAGCTGTCCGCCTCGGAAAAGGAAACACTTCCCGCCGATCTGCTGGAAACCATCAAGGGCGACCTGATGCAGCGGGTGACGGTAACGGCGCCGGTCGCCTCGGCTGCCTCGACGATGGCGGTGCTGGGCACGACCAAGCTGTTGTCCAAGACGGTCGCCAAGAAACTGGGGGCCAAGATCGCGCAAAAGGCGGCCGCCAAGGGCGCGACCAAGCTGGGCGGGGTGTTGACCGGTGCGGGATCGGGGGCCGCGGCCTGTGCGTGGAGCGGGCCGGCCGCCGCCGCCTGCGGTGTCGGCGGCGCCGTCATTGCCTGGGTCGCGGTCGATGCGGCGGTGATCCGCCTGGACGAGTATTTCAACCGGGACGATTTCGAAGCGGACCTGCGCAAGCAGATCGCCGATCACAAGGCGGCAACCCGCGAAGCGATCATTCAGGCATTGGGGATCAAGGCCGAAGAGATGGAGAAAAGCGGCCGGCACGCCGTCAACAAGCACTTCACCGCACGCGCCGTCAAGGAAGGCGGCAGCGCCGAACAGTGTCGGCTGGCAGATGAGGTTCTGGGTCGCTATCATGCCATGCGCGAAAACCTGTCGCTGCGCCGCCTGGAGGCGATCAACGCACTGCTGGTTCAGCTTGAAGCGCTGAACGAGGTCCCTGCCATGGCGAAGATCGCCCCGGCGATGCGGTCAGCCCTGAACGACAAATTCCCCCGTCTCGACCTGACCCACGTCATGATCGTGGGCAACCTGCCCGTGCAGCTTCGCGCCGACCGGGACGTCTCGGGGCGCGTGACAATCAACGGCCGGACCAGCACGCTAGACAGATACGAGGCCAGCAAGACCGGCGGATTTCGCCTGACCGTGCCGATGCCGGCCAGCGGGCTGGACATAAGCAAGGATCTGACGGTGAAGCTAGAGTTGGAGCAGCATCGCAGGCTGCTTGCCAACCGTCATTTCGACGGTAGTCTCACCATGCCTGTGGACGAATTGCTTGCCAGCCTTCCCGAGGGAAGCGGGCAATTGCATCAAGTCGAAAAGGAATTGCATCTCGTCCATCAGAACGATGGAGAGGACGGTGCGGCTCGCGGCGCGCTTCGACTGGACTTGACGCTTTCGGCGCCACCCCTGCCCGAGATGCCGCCCCTCGATTGCCCCACGCCCTGACCGCTCAGCCCACCCCCGGCACCAGCTTGCCGGGGTTCATGATGCCCTGCGGGTCCAGCGCCTGCTTGATCGCGGCCATGACCGCGACCGCCTCGCCGTGCTGGGCGCGCATCAGGGGCAGCTTGCCGATGCCCACGCCATGCTCGCCGGTGATGGTGCCGCCGACGGCCAGCGCGCGCTCGGCCATGCGGGTGGCGACGCGCTTGGCGGCGGCGAGCTCGGCCGCGTCGCCGGGCATCACCAGGATCTGGGCGTGGAAATTGCCGTCGCCGACATGGCCGACCATCGGGCCCAGCAGGCCCTCGGCGCGGATGTCGGCCGCGGCTTCGGCCACCGCCGCCGGCAGGTGCGACATCGGCACGCAGACATCGGTGACGACCGCCGTGCAGCCCGGCCGCAGCGCGAGGCACGAGCGATAGGCGTTGTGGCGCATCTTCCACAGCGCGGCGCGGGCCTCGGGCGTGGTGGCCCAGTCGAAGCCGGTGCCGCCGAAGTCCGCGGCCAGCGCGCCGAAGGCCTCGGCATCGCCCCGGACCGAGGCGGGGGCGCCGTGGAACTCGACCATCAGATGCGGGCCTTCGTGCATCTGGGTGCCCGAGAAGCGGTTGAAGGCGCGCACCACGTCGGCGTCGATGAACTCGATCCGCGCCATCGGGATGCCGGACTGGATGGTGGCGGTCACGCATTCCACCGCCTGCTCCAGCGTCGGAAAACCGCAGACCGCGGCGGCGGTCTCCTCGGGCTGGCCGTGCAGGCGCAGGGTCAGCTCGGTGATGATGCCGAGCGTGCCCTCGGCGCCGACGAAGAGCCCGGTCAGGTCGTAGCCGGCCGAGGATTTCGCGGCGCGGGTGCCGGTGCGGATCACGCGGCCGTCGGCCAGCACGACCTCGAGCGCCAAGACATTGTCGCGCATGGTGCCGTAGCGCACGGCGGTAGTGCCCGAGGCGCGGGTCGAGGCCATGCCGCCGAGGCTGGCGTTGGCGCCGGGATCGACCGGGAAGAACAGGCCGGTGGCGCGCAGCTCCTGGTTCAGCGCCTCGCGCGTGCAGCCGGGCTGGACGGTCGCCTGCAGGTCATCGGCGCGGATCTCGAGCACCCGGTCCATGCGCAGCATGTCGAGGACCAGCCCGCCCTGCGTGGCCAGCGCCTGCGCCTCGAGCGAGGTGCCGGTGCCCCAGCCGATCAGCGGCACGCGGTGGGCATGGCAGATGGCGGCGACCTGCGCGACCTCGCCGGTGGTCTCGGGCCAGGCCACGGCATCGGGCGGCGGCGCGCGGTGCCAGGATTCGGATTGGCCATGCAGCTCGCGGTCGGCGCCGCTGGTCGAGAAGCGGGGGCCAAGCAGCGCGGCAAGCGCCTCGGCGGCGGCGGCGGGAATCGGCATGGGCTCCTCCTGAACTGATAGGGCAGGTCATAGTCCCGCCCGACGACCGACGGCAAGACGGGCCGCCTTACGCCCGCGCGCCGAACAGCCCCTTGACCGCGCCGATGGCAGGCGAGACGACATAATGCGCGACCGGGATCAGGATCATGCCCAGGATCACCCCGAAGATGCCGTCGAAGAAGGCGGTGGTCACCCAGGCGGCGGCGCCGGGCGCGGCGGGCACGGCCTGGGCGGCCGCCTCGGCCATGTGGTGGATCCATTCATAGGGCTGGTGCTGGCCCAGCACGTGCAGCCCGTGCACGACGATCTGGCCGCCGACCCAGATCATCGCCGCGGTGCCGACCACGGTCAGCACCTTCATGAAGCCCGGCATGACATGCACGATGCCGCGCCCCAGCGCCGCAGTGGGGCCGCCGCGCTCGTGCAGGTGCAGGCCGAAGTCGTCGGCCTTCACGATCAGCGCCACGAAACCGTAAACCGCGGCGGTGATGCCCACCGCCACCACGGCGAGGATCAGCGCCTTCATCCAGATCGCGTCGCCGTTCGGAATCGCGGCCAGGGCGATGGTCATGATCTCGGCCGAGAGGATGAAATCGGTCTTGATCGCACCCCTGACGCGCTCTTCCTCGAGGCCCGCGGCGCCCCCGGGCGTCACGGTCAGGTGCGAGTCGTTGCCGTGGTCGTGGGCGAGCGCGTGGAAGATCTTCTCGGCACCCTCGAAGCACAGATAGGCGCCGCCGATCATCAGCAAAGGCGTGATGAGCCAGGGCGCGAAGGCCGAGAGCAGCAGCGCGATCGGCAGCAGGACCACCAGCTTGTTGAAGAGCGAGCCGCGGGCGATCTTCCAGACGATCGGCACCTCGCGCGCGGCGGAAAAGCCGTGCACGTATTTCGGCGTCACCGCCGCGTCGTCGATCACCGCGCCCGCCGCCTTGGCCCCGGCCTTGGCCGCCTGTCCGGCCACGTCGTCGACCGAAGCCGCCGCGATCTTGGCGATCCCCGCCACGTCGTCCAGCAGCGCCAGAAGTCCGCTCATCCGTTTTCCCCTTTGATCCTGCCTGCCGAAACTGCGGGGATAATCCGGCAAGGACAAGGCCGGTTCCGCATGTCCGCTTGCTTATGCCCGGCGAATGCGCAATCTAGGCGCCGTTGCGATGAAAGGGCCGAGACCATGCTGGACGTGAACGCGAAACCGACCGAGGAAATCGACCTGCGCGAGGTCTTCGGCCTTGACAGCGACATGAAGGTCAAGGGCTTTGCCGAGCGCACCGACCGCGTGCCCGAGATCGACACCACCTACAAGTTCGACCCGGACACCACGCTGGCGATCCTGGCTGGCTTTGCCTACAACCGCCGGGTGATGATCCAGGGCTATCACGGCACCGGCAAGTCGACCCATATCGAGCAGGTCGCCGCGCGGCTGAACTGGCCCTGCGTGCGGGTGAACCTGGACAGCCACGTCAGCCGCATCGACCTGATCGGCAAGGACGCGATCAAGCTGGTGGACGGCAAGCAGGTCACGGTGTTCCACGAGGGCATCCTGCCTTGGGCGCTGCGCAACCCGACCGCCATCGTCTTCGACGAATACGACGCCGGCCGCGCCGACGTGATGTTCGTGATCCAGCGCGTGCTGGAGGCCGACGGCAAGCTGACGCTCTTGGACCAGAACGAGGTCATCACGCCGAACCCCTATTTCCGCCTGTTCGCGACGGCGAACACCGTGGGCCTGGGCGACACGACCGGCCTCTATCACGGCACGCAGCAGATCAACCAGGGCCAGATGGACCGCTGGTCTCTGGTCTCGACGCTGAACTACCTGTCGCATGACGCCGAGGCCGCCATCGTGCTGGCCAAGAACCCGACCTACAACACCGAGAAGGGCCGCAAGATCATCAACCAGATGGTGACGCTGGCCGACCTGACGCGGACCGCCTTCATGCAGGGCGACCTGTCCACGGTGATGAGCCCGCGCACGGTGATCGCCTGGGCGCAGAACGCGCGGATCTTCGGCGACAACGTGGGCTATGCGTTCCGGCTGACCTTCCTGAACAAATGCGACGAGCTGGAGCGGCAGACGGTGGCCGAGTTCTACCAGCGCCTGTTCGACGAGGAACTGCCGGAGAGCGCGGCGGTCAAGGCGGGCTAATGCCCGCCCTTGATCTCGTTCAGGGCCGCCATCGCCAGAAAACCTGATCGGGTCAGCCCCAACTGACCCGCCGCCGTATCAATCGCCTCCAGCGTCCCGGCATCCAGGCTGACATTCACCCGGCGCTGCCGCGTGCTGCGCCTGACATGCGGCACGGCGATCAGAAATGCCCCTGCCGCCAGCTCCTCGGCGCATTCCGCGGCGATATCGCGCAAGGACCCCGGTGCCGTAACGGGCTGGTCCTCGAACCACAATTCAATGGCCTCGACCGCATTGGGCAGGATGTCGTTTTCGGCATCCGCAGCCGAAAAGCAGCCCGGCAGGTCCGGAAAACGGATGCCGAAGGCGCTGTCCTCATCCTTTTCCACCAGCGCAAGATAGGTTTTCATTCGCCCTCCAGCCAGCCTGCCATGCGCGCGATGCTGCGCGCGGTTCCAATCGGCAGATCCTTTTTCGGATGCGGCACGATGACTGTCCGCGCATCCTTGCGGAACTTGTGATGCGAGCCCCTGATCGAGATCAGGGCCCACCCCTCGGCCTCCAGCCGTCTCACAATGTCCCGGCTGCTCCGCAGGATCTCCATATGTGTATTTATGTGCGCACGCCACTTTCCGTCAAGACCTCTCGACAGAGGCGACAATCTGTCCCAGAAACGAGTCATGAAAAAATCCGACAACCCCGCCGATCCGTTCAAGAAGGCCCTGACCGAGGCCACCCGCGCCATGGCCGAGGAGCACGAGCTGAACGTGACCTTCAGCGCCGACCCCTCGGGCGTCAGCGGCGACACCATGCGCCTGCCGCAGGTCAGCCGCCGCATGACCCGCGACGAGGTGCTGCTGGCGCGCGGAACGGCGGATGCGCTGGCGATGCGGCTGCGCCACCACGACGCCTCGACCCATGCGAAATACGTCCCGGCCGGGCCGATGGCGCGCGACCTCTACGAGGCGATGGAGACGGCGCGCTGCGAAGCCCTGGGTGCGCGCGACATGCCCGGCGCGCTGTCGAACATCGACGCCAAGCTGGGCCAGGAGGCCGAGCGCAAGGGCTATGGCCAGATCAAGGCCCCGGCCGATGCGCCGCTGGCCGTCGCCGCGGGCTATCTGGTGCGGCAGGCGGCGACGGGCCGCACCCTGCCCGGCCCGGCGCAGCATGTCGCCGACCTGTGGCGCCCCTTCGTCGAGGAACAGGCCGGCGCCGATCTGGACCAGGTGCGCGAGGTGCTGGCCGACCAGGCCGCCTTCGCGCGGCTGGCGCGCAAGGTGATCTCGGATCTCGGCTATGGCGACCAGCTGGGCGAGGACCCGGACGAGCCGCAAGAGGACGAATCCGACGAGAGTGCCGAACAGGACGAGGAGGCCGGCGACAACCAGTCCCGCGACCAGAACCCCGACGACGAGGCCGAGGCCAGCCCCGAGCGCAGCCAGGACCAGACGCAGGAGGAGCGTCAGGCCCAGGTCAGCATGGACGACCAGTCGGACGAGGAAATGGCCGACGAGGCCGAGATGTCCGAGGCCGACACGCCGCCCGACCTGCCGCCTCCGGTCAGCGACGCGAGCCCCGACTACAAGGTCTATACCCAGGAATTCGACGAGGAGATCCGCGCCGAGGACCTGGCCGACCCGGCCGAGCTGGAGCGGCTGCGCGCCTATCTCGACAAGCAGTTGGAGCCGCTGCGCGGCGCGGTCTCGCGCCTGGCGAACAAGCTGCAGCGCCGCTTGCAGGCGCAGCAGAGCCGCAGCTGGGAGTTCGACAAGGAAGAGGGCGTGCTGGATGCCGGGCGCCTGGCGCGCGTGGTGGCGAACCCCACGACGCCGCTGAGCTTCAAGGTCGAGAAGGACACCGAGTTCCGCGACACGGTGGTGACGCTGCTTCTGGACAACTCGGGCTCGATGCGCGGCCGGCCGATCAGCATCGCCGCGATCTGCGCCGATGTGCTGGCGCGGACGCTGGAGCGCAGCCAGGTCAAGGTCGAGATCCTGGGCTTCACCACCCGGGCCTGGAAGGGCGGGCAGAGCCGCGAGAAATGGCTGGCGGCCGGGCGGCCGGCGCAGCCGGGGCGGCTGAACGACCTGCGCCATATCATCTACAAGGGCGCCGATGCGCCCTGGCGGCGGGTGCGGCCGAACCTGGGCCTGATGATGAAAGAGGGGCTCCTGAAGGAAAACATCGACGGCGAGGCGCTGGAATGGGCGCATCGCCGGCTGGTGCGGCGGCCCGAGCAGCGCCGGATCCTGATGGTGATCTCGGACGGGGCGCCGGTGGACGATTCGACGCTGTCGGTCAACCCGGCGAACTTCCTGGAAAAGCACCTGCGCGACGTGATCGCCATGATCGAGAAGAAGAAGCATGTGGAACTCTTGGCCATCGGCATCGGCCATGACGTGACGCGCTATTACCAGCGCGCCGTCACCATCACCGATGCCGAGCAGCTGGCCGGCGCCATGACCGAGCAGTTGGCCGCGCTGTTCGAAAGCGACCCGCGCAAGCGCGCCCGGGCCATGAACCTGCGCCGGGCCGGCTGAGCCTGTCCTTTCCGCCTGCTTGATTGCGCCCCCGTCCCGTGCGACCACTCCTCCGGGACGGGTATTGTTGCGGGTTTTCAGGTGCTCAAGATTGGTTTCTTCATCCCCGAGTTTCCGGGCCAGACGCATATCTTCCTGTGGCGCGAGCGGCAGGCGCTGGCCGAACTGGGGATCGAGGCCGACCTGGTCTCGACCCGGCCGCCGCCGCGCAAGGTCGCCTCGCATGCCTGGGCCGCCGAGGCGCAGGGGCGGACGCGCTATCTGATGCCGCTGCAGGGCGGTGCGCTGGGAATCGTGACGGAGTTCCTGCGCTCGGGGCCCGGCGGCTGGGCGCGTGGCTTCGGCGCGGCGCTGACGGCCGAGGCGCCGGGGCTGAAGGGCCGGGCGCGGATGCTGGCGCTGCTCGCCATGGGCGCGCGGCTGAAACGCATCGCCCGCGAGCAGGGCTGGAGCCATGTCCATGTCCACAGCTGCGCCGACAGCCTGAACATCGCCATGTTCGCCGAGCGCCTGGGCGGCCCCAGCTACAGCCTGACGCTGCACGGCCCGACCTTGGAGGGCTACGGCCCGAACCAGCGCCAGAAATGGCGCCATGCCCGTTTCGCGACCATCATCTCACGCCTGCTGATGGGCGTGGCGCAGCGCGACATCGGCCCGGACCTGCCGGCGGTGGTGAATATCGCGCCGATGGGGGTGGACCTGTCGCAGATCCGCCGCGCCGCGCCCTGGCAGCCGCCGGCGCCGGGCGAGCCGCTGCGCCTTTTCTCTTGCGGCCGGCTGAACGCGGTCAAGGGCCACGACCACCTGATCCGCACGGTCGAGATCTTGCGCGCGCAAGGCATCGACGCGCGGCTGGACATCGCCGGCGAGGATGAACAGGGCGGCAGCGGCTACCACCGCCATCTCGACGCGCTGATCGCCGAGAAGGGCCTCGGCGATGCCGTCACGCTTCTGGGCGCGGTCAGCGAGGACCGGGTGCGCGCGGGGTTGGAGCGTGCGCATGTCTTTGCTCTCGCCAGCCTGAACGAGGGCATCTCGGTCGCGATCATGGAGGCGATGGCGATGGAAATGCCGGTGGTCGTCACCGATGTCGGTGGCAATCATGAGCTGATCGCCTCGGGGCAGGACGCGATCCTGGTGCCGGCCGAGGCGCCCGAGGTGATGGCCGAGGCGATCGCCGGGCTTTACGCCGACCCCGAGGGTGCGCGCCGGCTGGCGCAAGCCTCGCGCGCCAAGGTCGCGGCCGAGTTCCACCACCGCCGCAGCGCCGAGGCGGTGGCCGACGGGCTGGCCCGCACCGTGCCGGGCGCGCGCGAGGCGCTGGAACGCAGCCCCGCGCGGGGGTAAGACGGGCAGGCCAAGACGACAGGACAGCCCCAGGACAACCCCATGTTTCAGACCTATGACAGCGATTCCAACCCGGCCCTGCATCCGCCCCGGCTGGAGGCGCTGCGGCGCGAACTGGCGGCGCGCGCGCTCGACGGCTTCCTGGTGCCGCGCGCCGATGCGCATCAGGGCGAATATGTCGCGGCCCGGGACGCGCGGCTGGCCTGGCTGACCGGCTTCACCGGCAGCGCGGGCTTCTGCATCGTCACCCCGGACCGCGCCGGCGTCTTCATCGACGGCCGCTACCGCGTGCAGGTCAAGGCCGAGGTCGACGCCGCCGCCTTCATCCCGGTGCCCTGGCCCGAGACGAAGCCCGCCGCCTGGCTGCGCGACGCCCTGCCCGAGGGCGGCCGCATCGGCTATGACCCCTGGCTGCACAGCCGCGCCGAGATCCGCACGCTGGAACAGGGCCTGGCCGGCTCGGGCATCGCACTGATCGCGGTCGAGCACAATCCGGTCGATGCGATCTGGCAGGGCCAGCCCGAGCCGCCGGTGGGCGCGGTGCGGCTGTGGCCCGATGCCGTGGCGGGCGAAAGCGCCGCCGACAAGCGCGCCCGCATCGCCGCCGGCCTGCGCGCGGCGGGCCAGCGCGCGGCGGTGCTGACCCTGCCCGACTCGCTGAGCTGGCTTCTGAACATCCGCGGCGCGGACGTGCCCAGGAACCCGGTGGTGCAGGGCTTCGCCATCATCGAGGACAACGGCCATGTCGCGGTCTTCGCCAATCCGGCGAAATTCGGCGCCGAGGTGCGGGCGGCGCTTGGCAACGCGGTCTCGGTCCTGCCGCCCGAGGCGCTGATCCCGGCGCTGACCAATCTCTCCGGTCCCGTCCGGGTCGATCCGGCCAGCGCGCCGGACCAGGTCTTCACGCTGATCGAAAGCATGAACACCCCCATCGCCGAAGGCCCCGACCCGGTCATCCTGCCGAAGGCGCAGAAGAACCCGGCCGAGATCGCCGGCATGCGCGAGGCGCATCTGCTGGACGGCGCGGCGGTGACCGAACTGCTGCATTGGCTCGACAGCCGCGCCCCGCAGCTGGACGAGCAACCGCTGACCGAGATCGGCGTCGCGGAAAAGCTCGAGGCGCTGCGCCGGGCGCGCGGCATCCTCGACATCAGCTTCGACACCATCGCGGCCACCGGGCCGCATGCCGCGATCCCGCATTACCATGTCAGCCGCGCCAGCGACCTGCGCATCCTGCCCGGCCAGGTGCTGCTGGTCGATTCCGGCGGCCAATATGCCATGGGCACCACCGACATCACCCGCACCCTGCCGATGGGTCCGGTCGATGCCGCCGTGCGCCGGCCCTATACACGGGTGCTGCAAGGCATGATCGCGGTGTCGCGGGTGCAATTTCCGCAAGGGGTCGCGGGCTGCCACATCGACGCGCTGGCGCGCGCGCCGCTCTGGTCCGAGGGCATGGACTACGACCACGGCACCGGCCACGGCGTCGGCGCGGGCCTGTCGGTGCACGAGGGGCCGGTGCGGATCTCGCGCATCTCCGAGATCCCGCTGGCCGCCGGCATGATCCTGTCGAACGAGCCCGGCTATTACCGCGAGGGCGCATTCGGCATCCGCATCGAGAACCTGATCGTGGTCGAGCCGCGCGAAAGCGCCGACGGCCGCGCCATGCTGGGCTTCGAGACCCTGACCTTTGCCCCGATCGACCGCCGGCTGATCGACCCCGCGCTGCTGTCGCAGGACGAGCGCGCCTGGCTCGACGCCTATCACGCCGAGGTCTTCGACAAGATCGCGCCGCTGGTCCCGGAGGCCACCCGCGACTGGCTCTATCTGGCGACCCGGCCGCTGGGCGCCAGCGCCTGACGGCCGCCCGGCCTGGCGCTTTCACCGTTTTTCAAATACTCCGCCGGCGCCGAGGCCGGACGGCACGATTTCTTTGCTCCTGAAATACCCCTGCGACAGCGCATCCGGGCGCGGCCACAGGAGTATTTGGAAAACGGTGAAGCGGCAGGGGCTAACCCGGCGCCGCCCGGCGGGTGGCGCGGTTGCCGGGGTATTTGGGGGAGCAAAGAAGGCCGAGGTGGGGTGCTGGACCCCTCGGCTCAGTCTTCGTCGAGGCTTTCCCGGGCGGCCTGCGGGTGGCGGCGGCGCCAGGCCACCGAGCTGATGAAGGCCATGCCGATAAAGCAGGCGCCCAGAAGGCCGGTCACGGCCTCGGGGATCGGGCGCAGGGTCTGGACGAACATCAGCACCGAGAGCACCAGGATCGACCAGAAGGCGCCGTGCTCGAGATAGCGAAAGGCGGCCAGCGTGCCGCGCTCGACCAGCATCACCGTCATCGAGCGCACATACATCGCGCCGATGCCCAGGCCGATGGCGATCAGGAACAGGTTCTGCGTCAGGGCAAAGGCGCCGATCACGCCGTCGAAGCTGAAGGAGGCATCCAGCACCTCGAGATAGAGGAAGGCGCCGAGGCCGCCGCGCGCCATGTCGCCCGAGGTCGGCCCGCCGCCCCAGCGGTCCAGCACATGGCCCAGCATGTCGACGCCGAGATAGGTGATGACGCCCCAGATCGCCGCGATGATGAAGGTATGTTCGCTGGCATCGGGCAGCCAGTGCAGGATCGCCAGCATGCAGATCAGCACGAAGCCGATCTCCATGCCGCGGATCTCGCCCAGGCGGCGCAGGAAGGATTCGACGCCCTTGATCCAGTCGACATCCTTGGCCTCGTCGAAGAAATAGTTCAGCGCCACCAGCATCAGGAAGGCGCCGCCGAAGGCCGCGATGGGCAGATGCGCCTGGTGGATGATCTCGGAATATTCCTGCGGCCGGGTCGCGGCCAGGCGCAGCGCCTGCCATGGCGCGAGGCGGGCGGCGATGACGACGACGAGCAGCGGAAAGATCACTCGCATGCCGAAGACCGCGATGACGATGCCCCAGGTCAGGAAGCGGTGCTGCCATTTCGGCGTCATCTGCTTCAGCTTCTGCGCGTTCACGATGGCATTGTCGAAGGACAGCGAGATTTCCAGCACCGCGAGGATGGCCGCGATCAGGAAGAAGCCCAGCGCGCCCGTGCCGGTGCCGCTGTATTGCCAGCCCAAGGCCGCTGCCAGCGCCAGGCCGATGCCGGTCACGATGAAGGGCCAGGTCATGTAGCTGAGGGTCGATCTCATCCGGGCTGTCCTTGTGCGGCGGTTGGCCAAGTCATAGGCTCTGCCACAACGGCGGGCAAGGCAAGGCCCGCTTTGGAGGTGCTCGATGCGGTTCCGGCGCTATGCGGTCTATCACCTGCCCGGCGGTGCGCTTGGCGATTTCGGCAGCGCTTGGCTGGGCTGGGATGCGCGCCACGGCCTGGTGCATCTGCGCCCGGACGGCCTGCCGCCCGAGGCCGAGACTCTGACCGAGGTGCCGCGCCGCTATGGCTTTCACGCCACGCTGAAGGCGCCGTTCCGGCTGGCCGAAGGCCGCGGGCCCGAGGAGCTGGCCCTGGCCCTGCGGCTGGCCTGCGACCACCTGGCACCCTTTGCGCTGGATCTGGAGCCGCGCATCGACTGGGGCTTCCTCGCGCTGCGCCCGCGCCAGCAGCCGCCCGAACTGCTGGCGCTGGAATCGGCGCTGGTGACGCGGCTCGACGCCTTTCGCGCGCCCCTGACCGGGGCCGAGCGCGACCGCCGCAACCCGGACGCCCTGCCGCCGCAGGCCCGCGCGCATCTGGACCATTGGGGCTATCCCTTCGTGCTGGACATGTTCCAGTATCACCTGACGCTCTCGAACCAACTGGCCCTGCCCCAGGCCGAGGCGCTGCGCCTGGCCCTGGCGCCGCATCTGGCGCCGCTGATCGCCCGGCCCATGCCGGTCGAGGCGGTGGCGCTGATGGGCGAGGCCGAGGACGGTTTCTTCCACCTGGTCGAGGACGTGCCCTTGCGTGGCTAAAGCCAGTTTTTCCACTTCAGCACCAGGAAGGTGACGACGGCCGAGCCGACCATCAGCCCCAGCGCCATGGGAAAACCCCAGTCGAGCTCCAACTCAGGCATATGGGTGAAGTTCATGCCGTAGATGCTGGCGATCAGCGTCGGCGGCAGGAACAGCGCCGCCACCACCGACAGGATCCGCACCCGGTCGTTCTGTTGCAAGCCGATCATGCCCATGGTCGCATCCACCGTCATGGCGATGCGCGAGCCCAGGAAATCGGCATGCACCTCCAGCGCCTGGATGTCGCGTTGCAGCGCGGCATGCTGCGGCCGCAGGCGGCTGCTTTCCGGCTGATGCGCCGAATTCGCCGCGTGATAGGCGAGGATGCGGTCCATCGACAACAGGCCCATGCGCACCCGGCTCATCAGCTCGGCCTGCTGACCCACCGTCACCAGCGAGACCTGCAGCGACGCCGCATCGCCGGCCGCGGTCATGGTCAGCACCTTGGCCGCCGTCGCGTCCAGCGCGCGCGCCACGCCCTCGGACAGGTCGGCGAGCCGGCCGATGATCTCCTCGATCAGCCCCAGGAAGACCCGCGCCGGCGAGCCGCAGCCGCTGCTCGAGCGGTCGGCGCGGGTCGGGAAGGTCTCGAAGGGGCGCGGGGCGTGGTGGCGCACGGTGACCAGCCGGTGCGCGTCGACGATGAAGCTGACCGGCATGGCGACCTGGGTGCCGTCCGGCAGTTGCCCCGGCAGCACGGCGGTCATGTAGATGGTGCCGTTGTCGGTGTAGAGCCGGTTCGAGATCTCGATCTCTTCCATGTCGGCCAGGGTCGGGATCTCGTATCCCAGCGCCGCGACCGCGCGAACCTGGGAATCGAGCGGCCGGTAGAGGTCGATCCACAGCGCCTCGTCCAGGGGCGCGCCCTCGGGCAGCGGCAAAAGCCCGGCGCCCCGACTGATATGGCTGTAAAGCATCCGTCGAACCCCTTCGCGCCCAAGGTGAAAGCGCCGGCCGGCCGGGTCAGTTCACCCGGTCGGGCAGCGCCCTGCCCTCGTCGAAGGCCAGCAGATTGTTCATCGCCCGCATGGCCATCGCGGTGCGCACCTCTTCGGCAGCGGTGCCCAGATGCGGCAGCAGGGTGACGTTCTCCATGGTGCAAAGTTCGGGCGCCACCTTCGGCTCGAACTCATAGACGTCGAGCCCGGCGCCACCGATGCGGCCCGCCGCCAG
Organism: Paracoccus sp. DMF; assembly: GCF_004407025.1. NCBI lineage: Bacteria > Pseudomonadati > Pseudomonadota > Alphaproteobacteria > Rhodobacterales > Paracoccaceae > Paracoccus > Paracoccus sp. DMF. Next base: position 67,955 of record NZ_SOKV02000012.1, on the reverse strand, counting down.
CGCCTCGACCAGGGCCGCCTCATGGACCACGTCGCCGCGGGCGATATTGACCAGGATGCCGCGCGGCCCCAGCCGCTCGAGTTCGGACGCGCCGATCAGGTGCCGCGTGCCGGCGCCGCCCGGCACCGCCACCACGGCGAAATCCGACAGCGCCAGCAGCTCGTCCAGGTCGCCGACCTGCCGCGCCGGGAAATCCAGCGCCGAGACGGCCGAGCGGTTGTGGAACACCACCTCCATGCCAAAACCGAAATGGCAGCGCCGGGCGATGGCCTTGCCGATCCGGCCCATGCCGATGATGCCCACGGTCTTGCCCGAGACATGCCGGCCCAGAAGCTGCGTCGGCTGCCAGCCGGTCCAGGCGCCGCGCCGCAACAGCCGCTCGCCCTCGCCGGCGCGGCGGGCGGTCATCAGGATCAGCGTCAGGGCGATGTCGGCGGTGGCCTCGGTCACCGCGTCGGGGGTATTGGTCACGGCGACCCCGGCCGCGGCGGCGGCGGCCACGTCGATGTGGTTGTAGCCGGCGCCGAAATTCGCCAGCAGGCGACAGCGCGGCGCCTGGACGAAGGCCTCGGCGATGAAGCGGTCGCCCAGCGTCGGCACGATCGCGTCGTAATCGGCCAGCGCCTGCGCCGCCTCCTCGGGCGAAAAGCCGGTGTCGCGGTCCAGGATCGTGGTTTCGAACCGCGCCTTCAGCGCCTGTTCCGCCGCATCGGTCATGCGGCGCGTCACCAGAAGTTTCATCGACCTGTCCCCCTCACTTCCCCAGTTCGCGGCCGCGCGCCGCGGCGGCGGCCACGGTGCGGCGCATCAGCGGCGGCAAGCCGGTCTCGGCGTCCATCAGCTCGCGCAGTCCCGCCGCCGTGGTGCCGCCGGGCGAGGTGACGTTCTCGCGCAGCTTGGCGGGATCCTGGTCCTCGGCCACGGCCAGGGCGCCGGCGCCGGCGACGGTGGCGCGTGCCAGCGCCAGCGACAGCTCGGGCGACAGGCCCTCGGCCACGCCGGCCGCCGCCATGGCCTCGATCATGTGAAAGACATAGGCCGGGCCCGAACCCGACAGCGCCGTCACCGCATCCATCTGCGATTCGTCCTGAAGCCGCACCACGCGGCCGACCGCGCCCATCAGCGCCTCGGCCAGGTCCATCTGCGCCGGGCCGGCCTTGGCGTTGCCGATGATCGCGGTGATGCCCTGGCCGATGGCCGCCGGGGTGTTCGGCATCGCCCGCACCACGCTCGATGCCGGAAACGCCGCCTCATAGGCGGCGATCGTCACCCCCGCCGCGACCGAGACGACCAGCGTATCGGCCCCGACCGCCAGGCGCGGCAGCACATCCGCCATCATCTGCGGCTTCACGGCGATCACCAGCACGGCGGGGTGCTCCGGCAACTTTCCGTTTACGGAAATACCCAGATCCGACAGTTCCGCCCGGGGATTCGGGTCCAGCACATGCACCGAACCCGCCGCGAGCCCGTTCTTCAGCCAGCCGTCCAGCAGCGCGCCGCCCATGCGGCCGCAGCCGACCAGCACCAGCCCGCGCGCGTTCACATCCGAAAAATCCATGCCCTGCCCCCTGCCTGCCCCGCGCCTCGCGGCGAAAATCAGGCGCGACCGTAGGCCTCGGACAGGGCGATGTCCATGGCCGCCTCGGGCGAGGCATCGCCCCAGCAGGCCAGCTGGAAACAGGGATAGAAGCGCTCGGCATTCTCGACCGCGTTGCGGATCATCTGGTCGATCTGCGACGGCAGGGCGATGGCCTCGCCGGCCAGCACCAGGCCGTAACGCCAGACCATCAGCTTCTGCGGCGCCCAGAAGGTGAAGCCGCCGTCCCAGACCTGGTCGTTGGCCAGGTTCAGCACCTCGTAGAGCGCCGGCAGCTTCTCGGCCGGCGGGTCCATGTCGAAGGTGCAGATCAGCCGCAGCACCTCGTCGCGGCCCGACCAGGCCAGGGTGATGGAATAGCTGCGCCATTGCCCCTCGACCGCCATGGCGATCTGGTCCTCGGCCAGCCGGTCGAAATCCCATGCGTGATGGGCGGCGACCGTCTCGACGATATCGATGGGATGGATGTCCTCGCTGTGGATGAAATCCAACTGTGCCATGTCCTGTCCCCCTGCCTGACTGCGGGTCAGAGTTATCCCCAACCCTTTGTGGCCCGGACTACACCCGGCGTGCCTTGCCCGGTGCGCCCACCATATATCGTGGTGCGGTTCCATGAGGGTGTAAAGCGAAAATTCCGTTACCGGTGCCGGGCCGGCGCTTGACCCCAGCACGCGGCCGGGCTTCAACCGGCGCCGGAAACGGCGGGAGGGCGACGGATGCGGGACCATGGCGGCGACATCGACCGGGCGGCGGGCCGCTTTGGCGGGGGCGACTGGATCGACCTGTCGACCGGGATCAACCGCCGGCCCTGGCCGGCCGGACCGCTCTCCGCCCATGCCCTGACGGCGCTGCCGACCGAGGCCGACAGGACCGCGCTGCACGCCGCGGCCGCCGGCCGATTCGGCTGCCCGGCGGATCAGGTGCTGGCGCTCGCCGGCGCCTCGGCGGCGATCCAGCTTCTGCCGCATGTGCTGATGGGCCATCGCGCGGCGGTGCTGTCGCCGACCTATAACGAACACGCGGCCAGCCTTGCCGCCGCCGGCTGGCAGGTGCAGCAGGTCACCGACCCGCTGCGGCTGGCCGCCGCCAATCTCGCGGTGATCGTGAACCCGAACAATCCGGACGGGCGCAGCTTCACCCCCGCCGAGATCGCCGAGATCGCCGGCATGGTCACGCATCTGGTGGTGGACGAAAGCTTTGCCGATGCCCGGCCCGACCTGTCGGTCGCAGGCCGACGGCCGGCGAATGTGACCGTGCTGCGCTCGTTCGGCAAGTTCTGGGGCCTGGCCGGGCTGCGGCTGGGCTTTGCCCTGGGCGAGGCCGACCTGCTGGCCCGGCTGGCGCAGCGCGCCGGACCCTGGAGCGTCTCGGGCCCGGCGATCCAGATCGGCACCCAGGCGCTGGCGGACGACGCCTGGCACGCCGACACCGTGACCTGGCTCTCCGAGGCGGCGCTGCATCTCGACCAGATCGTAACGCCGCATTGGCCGCTGGTCGGCGGCACGCATCTGTTCCGGCTCTACCAGACGCCCGACGCCACGGCGGCGCAGGGCCGGCTGGCCCGCGCCGGGATCTGGAGCCGGATCTTTCCCTGGCATCCGCGCTGGATCCGCCTCGGCATCCCCGGCAGTCGCGAGGAATTCGACCGCGTGGCGGCGGCGCTTTAGAGCAGCCGGTTGACGTGGCCCATCTTGCGACCGGGGCGCGCCTCGCCCTTGCCGTAAAGATGCAGCTGCGTGCGCGGGCGCTTCAGCAGTTCAGGCAGGCGCAGGATGTCGTCGCCGATCAGGTTCTCCATCTCGACATCGGCATAGCGCTGGCCGTCGCCCAGCGGCAGGCCGGCAACGGCGCGGATATGCTGCTCGAACTGGTCCACGGCGCAGCCCGCCTGGGTCCAATGCCCCGAGTTATGCACCCGCGGCGCGATCTCGTTCACCACCAACCCTTGCGGCGTCACGAACAGCTCGACACCCATGACGCCGACATAATCCAGCGCATTGACGATCTTCGCCGCCATCAGCACCGCATCGGTCAACAGGCTGGCCGGCAGGCCGCAGGGCACGGTGGTGGTGCGCAGGATGCCCTCGCGATGCACGTTCAGGCCGGGATCATAGGCCGCGACCTGGCCGTCGGCGCCGCGTGCGACGATAACGCTGATCTCGGCCGAGAACTCCACGAACCCCTCCAGCACCGAAGGCGCGCCCGTCCAGTCGCGCTGGCCCACATCGGAAAACCGGACCTGGCCCTTGCCGTCATAGCCCATGCGCCGGGTCTTCAGGATCGCGGGCACCCCCAGCGCCGCCAGCGCGGCGGGCAGATCGGCCTCGGTTTCGACATTGCGATAGGGCGCGGTGCGCAGCCCGATGCCCGCCAGGAAATCCTTCTCGGTCAGCCTGTCCTGCGACACCGCCAGCGCCCGGCGATTGGGCCGGATCGGGCGCAGCGATTCCAGCAGGTCCAGCGCCGAGGTCGGCACGTTCTCGAATTCATAGGTGATGACATCGACTGCGTCGGCGAATGCCCGCAGCGCCGCCTCGTCCTCATAGGGCGCATTCGTCACCCGATGCGCCACGTCGCCGGCGGGGGCCGCGCCCGGCTCGTAGACATGGCAGCGGTAGCCGAGGCGACTGGCCGCGACGGACAGCATCCGCCCCAGCTGGCCGCCGCCCAGGATGCCGATCACCGATCCTTGCGGCAGTTCACTCATCTTTCGGCTCCTCGGGAATGGAATCGCTCAGCGCCTGGCGCCAGGCATCCAGCCGCGCCGCCAGATCGGGATCCGCAATCGCCAGGATGCCCGCCGCCATCAGCCCGGCATTGGCCGCGCCAGCGGCGCCGATCGCCATGGTCGCGACCGGATAGCCCTTGGGCATCTGCAGGATGGAATAAAGCGAATCGACGCCGGACAGCGCCTTGGTCTGCACCGGCACGCCGATCACCGGCACCCGGGTCTTGCTGGCCATCATGCCCGGCAGATGCGCCGCCCCGCCGGCGCCGGCGATGATGACCCGCAGGCCCCGCGCCACCGCCGTCTTGCCGTAATCCCACAGCCTGTCGGGCGTGCGATGGGCGCTGACGATGCGCGCCTCGTAGCCGATGCCCAGCTCGTCCAGGATCGCGGCCGCCTCGCGCATGGTGGGCCAGTCGGACTGGCTGCCCATGATGATTCCGACGGGTTTTTCCATCATCGCCCCCTTTTTTCCCGCCCTAGCGCGGGCAGGGCCGGGATGCAATCAGGCGATGATGTCGGGGGTCAGCTCGTCCTCGAGCCGGGCGATGCGGTCCTTCAGCACCAGCTTCTGCTTCTTCAGCCGCTGCAGCGTCAGCGAATGGGTCAGCGACTGGCTGACCAGCGCGGCGATGGCCTCGTCCAGGTCGCGATGTTCGCGACGAAGCACCTCGAGCCGGGCGCGCGCGATCTCTTCGTGGGACATCTCGTGTTGGGCGTTCATGTCGGGCCTCGGGCTGGACTCGATTGGTTATAACGCACCGATACCGCGGTGTTAATGGCTTTGCCAATCGGGGTTAACGCGGGCACTGCCCCTTGCGGACAGGCCGCCGCGTTCACATATTGGTCCTGCCGGATCGCCGTTCCGGGGTCCGGCCGACAGTCGCTTTGATGTAAAGGGCTTGGCGAATGACCAAGATCAGTCTGGCCGCTCATCCGTTCCTGCTGGGGTTCGACCAGTTGGAGCGCCTGGCCGAACGCGCCGCCAAGGGCGCCGAGGGCTATCCGCCCTACAATATCGAACACCAGGGGCCGAACGGCTTCCGCATCACCCTGGCCGTCGCCGGTTTTTCCGAGGACGACCTGGCCATTACGCTCGAGGATCGCCAGCTGGTGATTCGCGGCCGCCAGGCCGAACCCGAGGATGAGCGGGTGTTCCTGCACCGGGGCATCGCCGCCCGTGCCTTCCAGCGCAGCTTCGTGCTGGCCGATGGCGTCGAGGTGATGGACGCCCGGCTGGAAAACGGGCTCCTGGACATAGACCTGCGCCGCGCGGTGCCCGACAGCATCGTCCAGACCATACCGATCAGCCGCAAGTGAAAGGGGATCGCAGATGAACGAGAAATTCGATTTCGGACCGGCGCTGAACGACAGCACCGGCAACACTGTCTACATCCGCCGCGTGGCCATGGACACGCTGCCCGACGAGGTGCGCCGCCAGGTGCCCGGCGTCGATGCGCTCTATGCCGTGCATGGCATCGACGGCGAGCGGCTGGCCCTGGTCAAGGACCGCAGCCTGGCCTTCATGCTGGCGCGCCAGAACGAGCTGACGCCGGTCAGCGTCCACTAACCCCCTCGCGGCGCGGAAAAATTACCGGAAGGTGAATTTTTCCGCACCAAGTGTCCGGTAGTTGACATAGCTGCGGCGGAAATCCGCTAAATCAGAAGACACGTCTGGGGATCCATTGTTGGTTGCATCGGGTCATGAGTGCGGATCCCCTGGCGCGTAAGCCGGCCCACCCGCCATTTCGCGGGTTTTTTTGTTCCTTTTTGGCCGGCCTTGTGCGATCTATCCCTACCATCACGAAAGGCTGGTTCGGGAGGCGCCGTTTTGCAGAAGACGACAGGCGAGACCTCGCGCGGCCGAACCGCGCGCGACCCGCATCACGGCCTGCCCTGGTTTCCCTATGCGCGCTGGGACAACCTGCTGCCCGACCTGCTGGACGGCCTGTCCCCGGAACGCCGCCGCGCCTTTTACGCCGAATGCACGCCGCGCGCCTATCCGCAGGGGGCCGAGATCCTGCGCCAGGGCGAAGAAGCCTATGCCGCCTATCTGATCGTCGAGGGCCGGGTCGAGGTGACCTTCGTCGACCTGAACGGCAATACCGTGCTTGCCCATGTCGCCGGCCCGGGCGAGGTGATGGGCGAGGTCGAGCTGTTCTCGGGCAAGACCTGCGCCGCGACCTGCCGCGCGCTGCCGGACAGCAAGCTGTTGATCTTCAACGAAGTTCTGCTGATGAAATATGTCCCGGCCGAGCGATTGCTGAAGAATTTCGCCGCCATCCTGCATGGCCGGCTGGTGCGCGACAACCGGCTGCACGCCATCGCCCAGTTCTACCCGGCCGAGGCGCGCATCTGCCTGCACCTCTTGCGGCTCAGCACCGACCGGGACGAGGTCCACATCAGCCAGTCGCAGATCGCGCTGCTGGCCGGCTGCACGCGCCAGACGGTGAACCGCACGCTGGCGCAGCTGCGCGACCAGCGCATCATCGAGATGGGGCGCGGCATGATCCGGGTGCTGGACCCGGGCCGGTTGACCCACAAGCAGCTGGTCTAGGCGCGGCTCAGCCCGGAAAGCCGTAATGCGCCAGCATGGCGGCGACGGCGCGGTCGTTGCCGTCGCCCGCCAGGTTGCCGGCGCGCAGGTTCTGCGCCTGCGATCCCGGCCATTCCAGGATGCGATAGCGCCCGCCGATCTTTTCCGGCCGCGAGCCCCGCAGCCGGTGCATCCAGTACAGCCACACATCGTCGGCCGAAGGCGCCAGCCGCTGGAACAGTTCGGAATCGGTCACGTCGGGATGGAACACGCCCGGCGCATAGAGCACGCCGCCGACCCCGGTCGGAAACACCAGCGGCCCGGCCTCGGGCGCGCCGATATTGCGCTGCCACTCGCCATAGGGGGCCGGGCGGCCATCCCGCAGCAGCACCCGATGCGCGCGGTGGCAGACCACCCCCGCCCCGGCCCGGGCGACCAGCCCTTCCAGCCAGTCGGCGCGGTAATGGACATCGTCGTCGGCGGTGACGACATAGGCCTCGGGCGCCTCGGCCAGGGTCGGCACGATCTTCTTGTAGCTGCGCCAGTTCGGGCAGATCCGGGTTTCGACGTCCAAGGCGCGGATGCCGGGCGGCAGCCGGTCCTCGTCGCCCGCGTCCAGCCACAGGATGACCCGATCCGCCGCCACGCTTTGCGTCAGGATCGAGCGCAGCACCAGCTCCAGCGCCGCAAAACGCGCGGGATAGCTGGTCAGGCTGACGACCAGCGGCGCGTCCAGCCCGTGCGGCCGCGGCGCGCTGCGCCGGGCCAGGATCTCGGCCTCGGCCGCCCTGATGCGCCGGGCCTGCTTCAGGCGCCGGAAGGCATCCGCGATCATCCCTGCCAGGCCTTTCGCAGCCAGTCGATATTGCCGATGCGGCGATACCATTTGTGCCCGCGCCCGGCAAAGACGTCCTCCATCTTCGGCGCGCCGGCGAACAGCACGATCTTCGCCCCCGCGGGCAGTTTCGGATCCGACAGATAGCTCAGCAGGTTGCGCGGCACGCAGTCGTTCTTGAAGCTGACGCACCAGCCCTGCGGCCAGTAATGCAGGTTGCCATGCGCCGCCAGCTGCGCGCTCTGGAACTGCTGGCTGATCTCGTAATTCGCCGTCGCCGCCCCCGGATCGGCCAGATAGGCGTCCAGAATATAGCCATGCGCCCCCACCTCATAGCGAAAGACCGAGGAATTGCCGACCGAATGCAGGAAGCGGTCGCGCGCCGGGTTCACCTTGCGCAAGGGCTTCGGCCGGAACAGGTCGTCGTCGCGGATGATGAAGAAATCGCCCGGCAGATCGAAGAACGGCGCCAGATCGTCAACCACCACAAGGTCCAGGTCCAGAAACAGCGCCGTGGCGCCGGCAAAGCCGCCCAGGTCGCGGCGGAACAGCGCGAGCTTGCGCCAGCGCGTGTCGCCATGGCCGGGCGGCAGGCCCAGTTCCGGCAGGGGCAGCGCCTCGACGCCCGGGTCGATGCCCTGCGCATCGTCGGTGAAGCAGATGAAGCGATGCGGCCGCGCCAGGTGGCGGCGCACCTGCCGCGCCAGCCGGTTCACGTCCTCGGCCCCATAGAGGGTGCCCCATTTCATGGTCAAGATCAGGACGGGCTCGGTCATCGGCGCTCTCATGTTGCTGGCCCAGCGATAGGCGATGCCTCCGTTCCGGTCAACGCGCGGCTAGGCGGCTTCAAGCCCGACCTCGGCCGCCAAGGCCCGCAGCGCCGCGTCGCCGCCGGTCGCCAGATGCGTGGCGCCATGATTGCGCGCAGCGATCGCCTGCCAGGCGGCCGCGCCGGTGACCGGCAGCACCACCGCCTCGCCCGCATCGGGACGCAGCACCACGCCCTCGCCCAGTTCCGCCACCACCCGGCCCGCGCCAAGGTCGCGGAACTGCGCCCGCAGCGCATTGGGCGTCAGCGCGCCGTCGCGTCCCGGCACCGGCGCCAGCCCCTTGACGCGCCCGCCCAGCCGCACCGGCCCCGCACCCCAGCGGTCGGTCACCGACATCATCGCCAGCACCGCCCCGTCCGGGCCGCACAGCGCAATGTCCTCGCCGGTCTCCAGGTCATGGGCGAAACCGTCCGAGACCTCCAGCACCAGCGCCAGCGGCCAGAACGCCCCCGAGGCCAGCCGCCCCTCCGCCAGCACCGCCGCGTGATCCGCCTCGTCCAGATAGCCGCGCAGGGGCAGCATGGCGCCGTCCATCAGCAGGCCCAGATCGCGCATCTGCCCGGGCGTCAGCCGCCATTGCAACCGCCGGGTGGCCTCATTGCGCAAGCCCTCGGCGGCGGCCTCGGTGACGTAAAGCTCGGGCAGCGGGGCGAAGGCGCTCACGCCGGGATCTCGGCCGCATGCGGGTTCGGCGCGCCGGCCATGTCATGCTCGGCCAGCCAGCGCTCGGCATCCAGCGCCGCCATGCAGCCCATGCCGGCGCTGGTCACCGCCTGGCGATAGATGTGATCGGTCAGGTCGCCCGCGGCGAACACGCCGGGGATCGAGGTCCGGGTCGTGCCCGGCTCGACCTTCACATAGCCGCCGTTGTGCAGTTCCAGCTGCGCCGCGACCAGCTCGGATGCCGGCGCATGGCCGATGGCGATGAAGACCCCGTCCGCCGGGATCACCTGCTCGGTCCCCAATGTGACATGCCGCACCCGCACCCCGGTCACGCCCAGCGGCGCCTCGGTGCCCTCGACCTCGGCCAGCGCGTGGTCCCACAGGACCGAGACCTTGGGATGGCGGAACAGCCGCTCCTGCAGGATCTTCTCGGCCCGCAGGCTGTCGCGGCGATGCACTAGCGTCACCTTGCTGGCGAAATTGGTCAGGAACAGCGCCTCCTCGACCGCGGTATTGCCGCCGCCGATCACCACCACCTCGCGGTTGCGATAGAAGAAGCCGTCGCAGGTGGCGCAGGCCGAAACGCCGAAGCCCTTGAACTTCTCCTCGCTCGGCAGGCCCAGCCAGCGCGCCTGGGCGCCGGTGGCCAGGATCACCGCATCGGCGGTGAGGCGCGCGCCGGAATCCAGCGTCGCGACAAAGGGCCGCACCTGCAGATCCAGCTTGGTCACCGTGTCGATGAAGATGCGCGCGCCCATGGCGCGGGCATGGGCCTCCATCTTCACCATCAGGTCGGGGCCCTGGATCTCGGTCTCGCCGGGCCAGTTCTCGACCTCGGTGGTGATGGTCAGCTGGCCGCCGGGCTGCATGCCCTGGATCAGCACCGGGCTCAGCATCGCGCGCGCGGCATAGACGGCGGCGGTATAGCCCGCCGGGCCCGAACCCACGATCAGCACCCGGGTATGGGCGGGCAGCACGGCATCGGGGCTTTCGGCGGCATGTGACATGGGATGTGGACCTTTCGCGTTGCGCCGCCTAGGTAATCACCCCCGCCGCCTCATGCAATCCGTCCCGGGGCGCAGGACGACGGCGGAAAGAATATTGCGCAAACCTGCCCATCGGGGTAGCTTCCCGCATGATTTTGGCCGGAAGACGGCCCAAGAGGAAAAGATGAGCGGCGCCAGACTTGACGAGATCGACCGAAAAATCCTGGCAGAGCTGCAGGGCGACGGTCGAATGACCAATGTCGAGCTGGCGCGGCGCGTGGGCATTTCGGCCCCGCCCTGCCTGCGCCGGGTCCGCGCGCTGGAGGAGATGGGCTATATCCGCGGCTATCACGCCGAGATCGACGCCCGCGAACTGGGCTTCGAGGTGCAGGTCTTTGCCATGGTCCGCCTGCAGAGCCAGTCCGAGCGCGACCTCTCGGCCTTCGAGGCCCTGGCCCGCGACTGGCCCCTGGTGCGCGAGTGCCACATGCTGAACGGCGAGATCGACTTCATCCTGAAATGCGTCTCGCCCGACCTGCCGAGCTTCCAGCGTTTCCTGACCGAAAGCCTGACCGCGGCGCCGAACGTGGCCTCGGTCAAGACCTCGCTGGTGATCCGCTGCGCCAAGGACGAGCCGGGCGTGCCCTTCACCGTGGTCGAGGAACGCGCGGCGGCAGTGGGGTGAGGGGGCAGAAAGCCCTCCGCCGGCAGTCGACGTCGTCTTGCTGCTTTTGGCAACCTCGCTCACTGAAACAATCGCTGTGTTCGTAATCGCCGCTGCCGCGCCGGAGGCGCGCGCCTTGATCCTGCCTCGAATCTGGTGAGCGATGCTTCGAGCCCATCGCAGACGGTCGGTTTGGTTTGGTTACTCGTGCACAAGAGAAGAACATGAGAGAGATGATAAACCAGGCTGCGCCCAATCGAAAGGTTGCCTTGGTAACAGGGTCCACATCTGGCATAGGGGCCGCGATTGCGCGTCGGCTTGTCGACGAAGGCCTGTTCGTAATTCTGCACTCAGGCAGGTCACCTGAAAAAGGCGCGGCGCTTGCCGCGGAGCTCGGTTTTGCGGCCTACATTCAGGCCGACCTCTCTCAAGAGGCGGAGAGAGTGAGGCTCATCTCAGAGGCGGTTGCCATCACTGGAAGGCTGGATGTTCTGGTCAATAATGCGGGGATCAGCGGGCTGATCCCGCATGACGATCTTGCAGCGGCAAGTCCTGACATCTGGCGAGCGCAGTATGAGGTCAACGTCATCGCTCCATTTCAGCTTATCGCGCTGAGCGAGAAGCATCTGCGCGCCTCGGCGCAAAGAAATGGCGGCGCTTGCGTTATCAATATCAGCTCGCACGCCGGTGTGCGGCCTAAAGGCGGATCGATCCCTTACGCGGCGACGAAGGCGGCACTCAACCATGTCACGCGGCTTCTGGCGCGGACCTTGGGGCCTGAGATCAGAGTGAACGCGGTCGCGCCGGGGCTGGTTGACACGCCGCTGACTGCCGACTGGACCGAAGCGCAGGCGTTGTGGCAAGCGCAGTCTCCGATGAAGCGGGCAGCGCGGCCAGCCGACATTGCTCAGGTGGTTATGATGCTGATCAGGGCGGATTACATCACGGGGGAAATCCTGCTGTCGGATGGCGGTTTGAATCTGACTTAAGCCATGATGGCTAGAACGGCCTTGATAGGCCGTTCAGCCGTGGCAAATGTCCGCAACGCCCCGCAGAACGGACATCCGCCGGCGGACGCCACCCTTGGCGACGGCTCCAGAATGTCCGCCCCCCGGTGCACGACCCGTGTACGCGCAGTGTACGGCTGTCACCCCCGGTTTTTCAGAAAAACCAACCCCTTGGCACCGGCGTTGCGCAAGCTGCGCACACCCGTTGCGTCACAGCGCGATGACCGAGATCAGCCGCCCGTAATCCGCCTCGTTCTGATGCGTGCTGCGGCGATAGGAAAAGAACCGCTCGGGGTCGGCATAGGTGCAGTGCCGGGTCCATTCCGCCTCGACCCCGGCCTCGCGCAGCCGCATCAGGCCAAAGCCCGGCAGGTCGAACATCGGCCGGCCGTTCGGGCCTCCGGCGAAAAAGCGCTGGTGGCCGGGATCCTCGGCCAGCACCTCGTCCATGAACTCGGGGCCGACCTCATAGGCGCGCTGGCTGATCGTCGGGCCGATCACGGCGCGGATGCGGGTCGCGCCCAGGTCCTGCATTGCGGCGACGGCGGCCTCGATCACGCCGGAAAGCGCGCCGCGCCAGCCGGCATGGACGGCGCCGATCACCCCCGCCTGCGGATCGGCCAGCAGGATCGGCTGGCAATCGGCGGTCAGCACCGCCAGCGCCACGCCGGGCTGGTCGGTAACGATGCCATCGGCACGAATTCCCGTGAAATCAGCGGCTTCGTCGCCGGCGCGCAGCACTGCGACCTCGGCCGAATGCACCTGATGCACGGTCGCCAGCCGGCCGGGCGCGACGCCCATGGCCTCGGCGACGCGGGCGCGGTTGATGGCCACGATCTCGGCTTGGTCGCTGGAGCCGAAGCCGCAGTTCAGCCCGGAAAACAGCCCCGAGGAGGCGCCGCCGCGCCGGGTGAAAAAGCCATGCCGCACCGTGTCGAGCAGCGGATGGGTCAGGATTTCCAGCGTGGTCTGCATCACCTGTCCAAGGGTTCGAAACCGGGCGGCACCGGCGCGCCGGGTTGCCAGAAGGCCAGCGCCTTGAACAGGTGACCCATTTCCCCGGGCGCGGTCAAGCGATGAAGCGCGGCCGTGGCGCCGGCATCTCCGGCCGCCGCCAGCCGCTCGGCCCGCGCGGCGATGCCCAGCCGCGACAGCCATTCGCCTTGCGTGACCATGCGCGAGGGACAAAGCCCCCCGGCGGCCGCCAGATCGGCCAAGCTGCGAAAATCGACATGCGCGGTCAGGTCGGCCTCGCCGGGATGGGCCAGGACCGGCTCGGGACGGTGGCGGCGCAGGGCCTGGAAGGTGTCGCCCTGCCCGTCCCAATCGCCATAGTCGATGACCAGCGCCATACCGCCACGCCGGGCGATGCGGGCGGCGATGGCGGCGACGACGGGCGCGGCCTCGGGGCAGGTTTCGCGGATCTGGCCTTCGGGCGCGGCGGGACCGGGCGCGGTGGGGCCGAGGCTCAGGGCCAGCGCGCCCGTGTCGTCCAGCGTGACCATGCGCTCGGCCCAGCCGTCGAGCGTGCGCTGGAACTGCCGGATCGGCAGGGCGTCGAAGAACTCGTTCGCGACCAGGAACAGCGGCATTTCAGGCAGTTGCGCGGCATCATCCAGATGCGTGACCGCGCCCAGCCGCTCGCGCTGCACCTGGCGCAGATGGGCCGAGGCCTCGACCAGATGCACCTGCGCCGCCTCGACCATGCCGGGCAGAATACGAATGGCGCGCAGAATATCGGCCATCAGCGTGCCGCGGCCCGGCCCGATCTCGGCCAGGGCAAAGGGCGCGGGGCGCCCCTGGTCCAGCCAGGACTGCGCCAGCGCCAGCCCGATCATCTCGCCGAACATCTGGCTGATCTCGGGCGCGGTGGTGAAGTCGCCTTGCGCGCCGAACGGGTCGCGCGTCGCGTAATAGCCGTGCTGCGGATGCAGCAGGCACAGCCGCATGTAATCGTCCAGCCGCATCGGCCCCGACAGCCGGATCTGCGCCGCGATCAGGCGCGCGAGCGGGGTCATGGCGCGGCTGCGGGCACCGTGGGGCGCATCCGCGCGCGCATCAGGAACGCCAGCCCGACCAGCACCATCGGCAGCGATAGCAGCTGTCCCATGGTCACGCCCCAGACCGGCCCGCCCAGCACATGGCCCAGCGGATTGTCGGGCGTGATGAATTGCGCATCGGCCTGGCGGAAGAACTCGACCACGAAGCGCGACAGGCCATAGCCCATCAGGAAGACCCCCAGCGCCTGCCCGGGCCGGCGCAACCCGCCCAGGCGGACCAGCAGGAACAGCAGGGCTGCCAGCACCACCCCCTCGAGCCCGGCCTCGTAAAGCTGGCTGGGGTGGCGGGCGCAAAGCCCGGTCACGCCGGGGCAGTCCTGCGCCGCAGCGCCCGGAAAGATCACCCCCCAAGGCGCATCGGTCGGCCGGCCCCACAGTTCGGCATTGATGAAATTCGCCACCCGGCCCAAGCCGAGGCCAATCGGCGTCGCCACCGCCAGCGCATCGGCCAGCCGCAGCGCCGGGATGGCATGGCGGCGGCAGAACCACCAGGAGGCCAGCACCACGCCCAGGAACCCGCCGTGAAAGGACATGCCGCCCTGCCACAGCAGCGGGATCTGCGCGGGGTTGGCGAGGTAATAGGCCGGTTCATAGAACAGCACGAAGCCCAGCCGCCCGCCCAGCACCACGCCCAGGATCACCCAGGTCAGCAGCTCCTCGACCTGGCCCGGCCGCATCGGCGCGCGGTCGCCCCAAAGCGCCGGCCGGCGCATCAGCGCCACCATGATCCGCCAACCGGCCAGCAGCCCCACCAGATAGGCCAGCGCATACCAGCGCAGCGAAAACTCCATGCCGAACAGGTGGATGGTGAAGATCTCGGGCGAGATCCAGGGAATGTCGGTCATAGGGTCCTCATCTGGCGCCGGCGCAGGCTACGCGGGGGGCGGCGGGTGTCAACCGATTGAACAGCCGCGCCCCCGGGGCCATATAGGAGGCAACATGGAATCGAAAGGCCCGCCATGACCGCCAACAACCGCTTCTTCGACGATCTCTCGAAATTGATGACCAATGCCATGGGCGTGGCCCAGGGCGCCAAGGACGAGGCCCAGACCGCCTTCAACGGCTGGATCGACCGCTGGCTGGCCGACCGCGACTTCGTCACCCGCGAGGAATTCGAGGCGGTGCGCGAGATGGCGATCAAGGCCCGGGCCGAAAACGCCGAGCTGCGCGCCGAGATCGAGGCGCTGAAGGCTCAGGGCTGAAGCCGCTCGCGCAGCTTGCCCTGGCGGTCGTAAAGCAGCACCTCGCCGGTTTCGGTGACCACGACCAGCCAGTCGCGGGCGAAGGTGACGGCGGCGGGCTTGGCGCCCTCGGGCAGGGCGACGCTTTCGGGCAGGTCCGGCAGCGGCGCCTCGGACAGCCGCAGCCACAGCAGCGCCGCGATCACCAGCACGCCCAGGCCCATCACCACCGCCAGCGACGTCACCAGCAGGCGCAGCCAGCGCAGCATCGGCAGCGCTTCCTCTGGCCCCGCATCCGCCCTATCATCCCGCGCCATGGCCGAAATCCTCATCACCATTCCCGAAGGTCTTTCCGACCGGCTTGATAAGGCGCTTGCGCTTTGCGCGCCAGAGCAGGCGGCGCTGTCGCGCTCGCGCCTGGCGAAACTGATTGCCGAAGGCGCGGTGCGCGGCCCTTCGGGGCCGGTGACGGATGGCAAGGCCCGGGCCGAGACCGGCGATTATCGCGTCGAGATCGGCACACCCGAGGCCCTGGACGCGCTGCCCGAGGCGATCCCGCTGAGCATCGCCTATGAGGACGCGGACCTGATCGTCGTGGACAAGCCCGCCGGCATGGTGGTGCATCCGGCGCCGGGCAGCCCCTCGGGCACGCTGGTCAATGCGCTGCTGCACCATTGCGCGGACAGCCTCTCGGGTATCGGCGGCGCGGCGCGGCCCGGGATCGTGCACCGCATCGACAAGGAGACCTCGGGCCTTCTGGTCGTAGCCAAGACCGACCGCGCGCATCATGGCCTGGCGCGGCAATTCGCCGACCATTCGGCGCATCGGCGCTACCTGGCGCTGGCGCATGGCGCGATCGACCCGGCCGATGCGCGGCTGCGCGGCCTGCCCGGCATTGCCTTCGAACCGGGCGGCGTGTTGCGCATCACCACGCTTCTGGGCCGGCATCCGACCGACCGGCAGCGCCAGGCGGTCAGCTTCCAGAACGGCCGCCATGCGGTGACCCGGGCGCGGTTGATCGAGACCTTCGGCACGCCGCCCGCGGTAATGCTGGTGGAATGCCGGCTGGAAACCGGCCGCACCCATCAAATCCGCGTGCATATGGCGCATGCCGGGCTGGGGCTGGTCGGCGATCCGGTCTATGGTGGCGCAAGGCGGGCCTCGGCCCGGGCGCTCGGGCCCGACCTTGCCGCGGCCGTCGCGGCCTTTCCCCGCCAGGCGCTGCATGCGGCCGAGCTGGGCTTCGACCATCCGGTCAGCGGCGAATCGCTGGCCTTCTCCAGCCCGGTGCCGCCCGACATGGCCGGCCTTCTGGAAAAACTGCGCGGGCGGACCGCATGACGGAACCCGCCCCGGGATGATAGCGTTCACAAAGGCCCGCGACCGCGCGGGACAGGGAATTTTCAGATGGCGAACTATACCCAGCTTCCGGCACCCAGCCCCGAACAGGGCCTGAACCGCTACCTGCAGGAGATCCGCAAGTTTCCCCTGCTGGAGCCGGAGGAGGAATACATGCTGGCCAAGCGCTGGACGGATCACGAGGATCCCGAGGCGGCGCAGAAGCTGGTCACCTCGCACCTGCGGCTGGCCGCCAAGATCGCCATGGGCTATCGCGGCTATGGCCTGCCCCAGGCCGAGGTGATTTCCGAGGCGAACGTCGGCCTGATGCAGGCGGTCAAGCGCTTCGACCCGGAAAAGGGTTTCCGGCTGGCCACTTACGCGATGTGGTGGATCCGCGCCTCGATCCAGGAATACATCCTGCGGTCCTGGTCGCTGGTAAAGATGGGCACGACGAGCGCGCAGAAGAAGCTGTTCTTCAACCTGCGCAAGGCCAAGTCCAAGCTGGGCGCGTTGGAGGAAGGCGACCTGCGGCCGGAAAACGTCGCGCAGATCGCGCATGACCTGAACGTGTCGGAACAGGAAGTCATCGACATGAACCGCCGGCTGTCGGGGGGCGATGCCTCGCTGAACGCGACGGTGGGCTCGGGCGATGGCGAATCGACGGCGCAATGGCAGGACTGGCTCGAGGATGACAGCGCCAACCAGGCCGAGGCCTTTGCCGAGGCCGACGAGATGTCGGCGCGGCGCGAGATGCTGATCGCCGCCATGGACGTCCTGAACGACCGCGAGAAGGACATCCTGATGGAGCGGCGCCTCCGCGACGACCCGATGACGCTCGAGGATCTGTCGACGCGCTACGACGTCTCGCGCGAGCGGATCCGCCAGATCGAGGTGCGGGCCTTCGAAAAGCTGCAAAATCGCATCCGTGAACTGGCGCGCGAGCGGGGCATGGCGGTGCCTTCCGCGCTCTGACGCGGCTCTCGGGGCTGCGCCGGGCTCGGCGCGGACCGCCGGATCGCGGCTGCCAAGGCGGGGTTGGTTTTCGTCGCAAGCCGACCTCGGCCCTTCCGCGCATTTTCCCCCTCTGGCGCCGGGCGGGAATTTCCTTGAAAAGCGGGACCGTTGACCGGCGCCGGGCTTGGCTTATGGTCGGGACAGGGCAGCGGAGGCCGATGGCGCAGGAATGACAGCGCTGAACCAATATCAACGGCTCGAGGCCGCCGGCATCTGGCGCGAAACGCCCAAGGCGCAATTGCGCGATGTCATCGTCTCGTTCGGCGACGCGACGCTGGTGCTGACCGATCCGCGGTCCGAAGTGCCGCTGACGCATTGGTCGCTGCCGGCGGTGACCCGGCTCAACCCGGGCAAGATGCCGGCGCGCTATGCGCCCGGCGGGCCCGAGGCCGGCGAGGAGCTGGAGATCGAGGACGAGCTGATGATCTCGGCCATCTCGAAAGTGCATCGCGCCATCGAGGCCAGCAAGCCGCATCCCGGGCGCCTGCGCGGCGGGCTGATGCTGGGTGCGGCGGCGGTGATGGCGGTCCTGGCACTGTTCTGGGTGCCGCCGGCGCTGGTGCGCCACGCCGCCGACATCGCGCCCCCGGCGCAGCGCGCCGAGATCGGGCGGCTGATCCTGGCCGAGATCGCCAAGACCACCGGCAGCCCCTGCTCGCGACCCGCCGGCGACATGGTGCGCCAGAAGCTGGCGACGCGGCTGATCGGCCCGGAGGCCGAAATCGCCGTGGTCCCCGCCACGCTGCGCGGCGCCCTGCGCCTGCCGGGCCCGATCACGGTGATCGGCGAAGACCTGATCGAGGGCCAGCTGACGCCCGAGGTCGCCGCCGGCCATGTCCTGGCCGCCCAGGCGGCGGCGGTCACGAACGACCCGATGCTGGCAGCGCTGCGCTATGCCGGGCCACGCGCCACCTTCCACCTGCTGACCGCGGGGACGCTGCCGGGCAGGGCGCTGTCGGGCTATGGCGAGAAGCTGCTGGCCGATGCCGTGCCGCGCCCCGACGACGAGCAGCTGCTGGCCTATTTCACCCGGGCCGGTATCTCCAGCGAGCCCTATGCCCGGTCGCTGGACCCGACCGGCGAGGCGGTGCTGGGGCTGATCGAGGCCGACCCGTTCCGCACCGCGATCCCGAAGCCGGTGCTGAGCGACCGCGAATGGATCGCCCTGCAAGAGATCTGCGACCAATGACGACTCAGCGCGGGAAGGCATCGCGATAGCCGGCGCGGCGAATGGCATTCAGCGCGCGCACGATGCCCTCGCGGTCGCCGAAGGGGCCGGCCATGATGAATTGCACCTCGCGCCCGTTCACGCGGTCCTTGCCGCGCAGGACGGGATAGCCTAGGCCCGCCACCCGCTGCACCGCCCGATCCGCATTGCCGGGATCGGCGAAGGTGCCAAGCTGCACATAGCGGGCGCCGGCCGGGATCGTGCCGACCGCGGGCGCGGCGGCTTTGCCGGGTTTGGCGGGCACCCCTTGAGGCTTGGCCGCCGCCTGCTTGCCGGCCAAGGCAACAGGTCCGGCAGCGGGTCTTGCCGTCTGCGGAGTCCTTGGCTTAGGCGAGACGGTAGCGATGCTTTTCTCGGTCGCCGGCTTTGCGCCCGGGACAGGCGCGGCGGCGGGCTTTGCATCCGCGGCCTTGCCGTCGGGCGTGTCGCCTGCACTGCTGCCGATCGGGCGCGCAAAGCTTAGCCGCGACAGATCCGCTGGCGGCAGCGAGCCGCAATAGCCTTGCGACGGATCGCTGCCCAGCCCCGTCGCGCCGGGCTCGCCGTCATAGCCCAGCAGTTCGCACAGGCGCAGGTTCGGCTTCAGCCCGCCGCCCATGTCTTGGCGCAGCGCCGGTGCGGCCGCGACCGCGGCCTGCAACGCATCGGCCGGGCCCGAGGCTGCGGGCTCCGGCCCCATGTCGGGCAGCTTTTCCATCGGCTGCGGATCGCCCGCAAGCTCACCGGGGCGCATATTGGTAAGCACGGTCTGCGACAGCGCCTCGGACAGCAACTCGGCCCGGCTGCGCCCGGCATTGGGGTCCAGCGCCCGCAGACGGGGCTTGCCGTCCAAGCCCCGCGCGGACAGCGTCGGCGGATAGCCGCAGATCGGCGTGCCGTCGCGCGAGACGCGCGCCTGCCAGCCGCCATCGTCGCCCCGCAGGAAGACGCAGCCCTTGCTGTCGATATATTGCCGGGCAAAGAAATCGGCCGGAGGCGTCTCGGCCGGGCGCAGATCCTGCGCCAAGGCCAGCCCCGGGACCAAGACCAGCATCACCCGCAGCATCCAAAGCATCGTCCCATCCCCGAATCGGCCCTTTGGGACGGTGATAGGACGAAAGCCCTGAACGGCCGGTTAACGCCGGCCTATTTCGTGCCGAACATGCGGTCGCCGGCGTCGCCCAGGCCGGGGACGATATAGCCGTGATCGTCCAGCCGCTCGTCCAGCGCCGCGGTAAAGATCGGCACGTCAGGATGGGCGCCGCGCATCCGCTCCACCCCCTCGGGCGCGGCCAGAAGGCACAGGAATCTCAGGTTTTTCGCCCCGCGCTCCTTGAGCATGTCGATGGCCGCGACCGAGCTGTTTCCGGTGGCCAGCATCGGGTCGACGACGATGGTCATGCGCGCGTCGAGCTCCTTCGGGACCTTGCAGTAATATTCGACCGGGCGCAGCGTCTCGGGGTCGCGATAGAGGCCGACGAAGCCGACGCGGGCGCCCGGGATCAGCTCGAGAATGCCGTCCAGCAGCCCGTTCCCGGCCCGCAGGATCGAGATCAGCGCCAGCTTCTTGCCCTCGAGCGTCGGGGCCCGCATCTCGCAGAGCGGCGTCTCGATGGTGATCTCGGTCAGTTCCAGCTCGCGTGTGACCTCATAGGCCAGAAGCAGGCTGATTTCGCGCAGCAGGCGACGGAAGCCGGCGGTCGAGACGTCCTTCTGGCGCATGATGGTCAGCTTGTGCTGGACCAGGGGGTGATCCACGATGGTCAGATGCTGGCTCATGTCAGTTCCTTTCGCAGGCGTGTCTTGGTGGTCTCGTCACAAAAGGCCGCGTCGACGGCCCAGAGGTTCATCTGGCGGAATTCGGCCTCGGCCCAGCCGAAGGCATCGGCAAGCCGCTGATATTCATGGGACAAGCTGGTGTGGAAGAACGGCGGATCGTCGGTCGAGACGGTGACGCGCACGCCCGCATCGGCCAGCCGGGCGATGGGATGCGCCGACCAGGACGGCACCAGGCCAAGCGCGACGTTCGAGCCGGGGCAGATCTCCAGCGTCACGCCGCGTTCGGCCAGGTCGCGGACCAGAGCCGCGTCCTCGACGGCGCGGATGCCGTGGCCGATGCGGCTGACACCGAGGCTCAGCGCATCGCGCACCGACTGCGGGCCGCGCCATTCGCCGGCATGCGCGGTCAGGCCCAGCCCGGCCTCGCGCGCGCAGTCGAAGGACCAGGCGAAATCCGGCAGTTCGCCCGCATCCTCGGCACCGCCGATGCCGAAGCCGGTGACCCAGCCGCCCGAAGTCTCGGCCGCGCAGAGCGCCGTCTTGCGCGCGCGCTCGGGGCCGAAATGCCGGATCGCGGTCAGGATGGCGCGGCTGGAGATGCCGCCCTGTTCGGCGTGTTCGGCAACCTCCTGCATCGCCGCCAGATAGTCGCGCCAGGCCGAAAGCTCGGCCCCGCCGCAGAACGCGGGCGAGACGAAAAGCTCGACATGAATCGCGCCCTGCTCGGCGCATTCCGCCAGCACCTCGGCGAGCAGGCGGGCATAGTCGCGCGGACTGGTCAGGACCGAAGTCGCGGCCTCATAGACCCGCAGGAACTCCCTGAAATCGCGATAGGCATAGGCGCCGCGCTCGTCAAAGATGCCGCCGATGTCCTGATGCTTTTCCGCAGCCAGCGCGCGGATGAAGGCCGGCGGCGCGGCGCCCTCCAGGTGCAGGTGCAGCTCGATCTTCTTCAGCGACCTCACAGGAACGACCTCCCCGGCCCGACCGGCCCCAGGCCCAGATGCGCGGCGACCGAGGCGCCGATATCGGCGAAACCCACCTGCCCCACGGCGCGCGGGCCGCAGCCCCAGCCCAGCACCGGCACGCGTTCGCGCGTGTGGTCGGTGCCGCGCCAGGTCGGGTCGTTGCCATGGTCGGCGGTGAAGATCGCCAGATCCCCCGGCCGCAGCCGCGCCATCAGCGCCCCCGCCACGCCGTCGAACCATTCCAGCGCCCGGGCATAGCCCTCGACATCGCGGCGATGGCCGTAATTCGTGTCGAATTCGACGAAATTGGCAAAGGTCAGGCTGCCCGGCTCGGCCTCGTCGCCCAGGCGCAAGAGCTGGCCGGCCAGGTCGGCGTCGGATTTGCCCTTGTGCAGATGCGCGATGCCGCGATGCGAGAAGATGTCGCCGATCTTGCCGACGGCATGGGTGACGCGGCCCGCCTCATTGGCCGCGTCCAGGATGGTCCGGCCGGGGGGCGCGATGGCGAAGTCGCGGCGGTTGGGGGTGCGGGCAAAACTGCCCTCGGCGCCCAGGAAGGGCCGGGCGATGACCCGGCCGACACGCATCGGATGCACCATCTCGGCCACGTCCTGGCAGAGCCGCAGCAGCCGGTCCAATCCGAAGGCCTGTTCATGCGCGGCGATCTGGATCACGCTGTCGACCGAGGTATAGCAGATCGGCCAGCCGGTGCGCAGATGCTCGGCCCCGAGCCGGGCGATGATCTCGGTCCCCGAGGCATGTTCGTCGCCAAGGATGCCCTCGGTGCCCGCGGCCTGGGCGAGGCGGGCGCTGAGTTCCGGCGGAAAGGCCGGGCGGGTATCGGGGAAATAATGCCAGTCCCAGGGCACCGGCACGCCGGCGATCTCCCAATGACCCGAGGGCGTGTCCTTGCCGCGCGACACCTCGGTCGCCGCCCCCCAGAGCCCCTGCGGCTCGGCCCCGAGCCCCGGCGCCTCGAGCCCCGAGGCCAGCCGGATCGCCGCGCCCAGCCCCAGCGCGTCCAGATGCGGCATGGCAAGGCTGCGCGCCTGGGCGATATGGCCGATGGTATTGGCGCCGGTATCGGGCAGTTTCTCGTTGAAATACTGCGCGGCATCGGGGGCGCCGCCGATGCCGGCGGAGTCCATCACGATCAGAAAGGCGCGCCGCTGGTCTTGCCGGCTCATGGGACCTCGCATCGGATCAGGGGGCCGGGGTCGGGTCCGTCGCCCAGCAGATAGGCCGATTGCACCGTGGCGATGGCAGCGTCGGCGGTGGCCTCGGTCGCGGCATGCACCATCGCCAGCGGGCGGTCGGGACCGGCCTCCTGCCCGATCCGCAAGAGCTGCGCAAGGCCCACGCGCGAGTCGATGCGGTCCCGCGCCTGCAGCCGCCCGCCGCCCAGGGCGACGACGACATGACCCAGCGCCTCGGTGTCGATGGCGGCGACGCGGCCACGGCCGGGCACCGGACGGACGACCGGCGCCGGCGGCAGGTGGCGGTCGGGGGCTTCCAGCAGATCCGCCGGCCCGCCCTGCGCTGCGACCATGCGGGCGAAACGCTCGGCCGCCGCGCCGCTGTCCAGGGCCGCTGCGGCACCCGCGCGGCCCGCAAGGCCCAGGCAGGCCTCGGAGAGCGCCAGCGACAGGTCGCGCAAGGGGCCCGGGGCGCCCTTCAGCACGGCGATGGCTTCGCGCAGCTCCAGCGCATTGCCGGCGGCGGGGGCCAGCGGCTGGTCCATGTCGGTGACATAGGCCCGGACCGCGCAGCCCGCGCCGCGCGCCACCTCGACCAGCGCGCGCGCCAGCCCCAAGGCCGCCTCGGGGCTGTGCAGGAAGGCGCCCGAGCCCTGCTTGACGTCCAGCACCAGCCCGTCGAGCCCCGCCGCCAGCTTCTTGGACAGGATCGAGGCCACGATCAGATCGGCCGAGCCCACCGTCGCGCTTTCGTCGCGGATCGCGTAAAGCCGCGCGTCAGCCGGCGCCAGATCCGGCCCCGCCGCGACGATGGCGCAGCCCACCTGCCCGACCAC
Organism: Paracoccus sp. DMF; assembly: GCF_004407025.1. NCBI lineage: Bacteria > Pseudomonadati > Pseudomonadota > Alphaproteobacteria > Rhodobacterales > Paracoccaceae > Paracoccus > Paracoccus sp. DMF. Next base: position 44,527 of record NZ_SOKV02000012.1, on the reverse strand, counting down.
GGCGCGGAAATCGGCCTCGTCCAAAGCGCAGCGAAAGCCGGGGATCGCCTCCAGCTTGTCCAGCGTGCCGCCGGTATGGCCCAGGCCCCGCCCCGAGATCATCGGCACATAGCCGCCGCAGGCCGCGACCAGCGGCGCCAGCACCAGGCTGACCGTGTCGCCGATGCCGCCGGTCGAATGCTTGTCCAGCACCGGCCCCGGCAGATCCCAGCGCAGGACGTGGCCGGAATCGCGCATGGCACGGGTCAGCGCCACCCGGCCCGCACCGTCGAGCCCACGCAGCAACACCGCCATGGCGAAGGCGGCCGCTTGGGCATCGCTGACCGATCCGTCGGCCAGGCCCTGCGCCATCAGCGCGGCGCCGGCCGGGTCCAGCCCCTGGCCGTCGCGAACCCGGGCAATCACCGGACGCGGATCGGCTGGCGTCATTCGTTGCCCGACATATGCGAGATGTCGAAGCGGCCGGGCAGCAATTCGCCGATGGTGGTGGCCAGCGTCCGGCCCGCGGTGGTCGCCAGTAGCACCGGCGTGTCGGCGCGGCCGAACTCGGCCAGTTTCTGCCGACAGCCGCCGCAGGGCGGCACCGGGCTGGGACTGTCGGCGATGACCGCAACCTCGACCAACTCGGTTTCGCCGCTGGCGACCATCAGCGCGATAGCACCGGCCTCGGCGCAGGTGCCCTCGGGATAGGCCACGTTTTCCACGTTGCAGCCGTGATAGACCGTGCCCGAGGCGCCTCGCACCGCCGCGCCCACCTTGAAATGCGAATAGGGCGCATAGGCCCGTTCCCGCACCGCCCGCGCCGCGTCCAGAAGCGTCATCTGCCCCGCCTTTCGTCCAGCCCCCATTGCCTGCCGACACATTGCGCCCGCCCCCGGCACGATGCAAGTCCGCCGCGAAACACGGACCCCCTGTTCGGGGACGAAAAAATAGTTTAACGCTGAACCATCTTGAGAGGAGGGTCTGGCCATGGAAGAACGCCGGCAGGACAACGCCAGACAGGCGGCACTGGATTATCACGAATTTCCGCGTCCCGGTAAGCTGGAGGTGCGGGCGACCAAGCCGCTGGCCAACGGCCGCGACCTGAGCCGCGCCTATTCCCCCGGCGTGGCCGAGGCCTGCCTGGAGATCAAGGCCGATCCCGCCAGCGCCGCCCGCTATACCGCGCGCGGCAACCTCGTCGCCGTGGTCTCGAACGGCACGGCCGTGCTGGGGCTTGGGAATATCGGCGCGCTGGCCTCGAAGCCGGTGATGGAGGGCAAGGCCGTCCTGTTCAAGAAATTCGCCAATATCGACTGTTTCGACATCGAGCTGGACCAGCCCGATCCGGAAAAGCTGGCCGAGATCGTCTGCGCGCTGGAGCCGAGCTTCGGCGCCATCAACCTCGAGGACATCAAGGCCCCCGACTGCTTCATCGTCGAGAAGATCTGCCGCGAGCGGATGAACATCCCGGTCTTCCACGACGACCAGCACGGCACCGCCATCGTGGTCGGCGCCGCCGCGACCAACGCGCTGCACATCGCCGGCAAGCGGTTCCAGGACATCAAGGTGGTCTCGACCGGCGGCGGCGCGGCCGGCATCGCCTGTCTCAACATGCTGCTGAAACTGGGCGTGAAGCGGGAAAACGTCTGGCTCTGCGACATCGCCGGCCTGGTCTACGAAGGCCGGACCGAGCAGATGACGCCGCAAAAGGCCGATTACGCCCAGGTCTCGGACCTGCGCACCCTGGACGAGGTCATCGGCGGCGCCGACCTGTTCCTGGGCCTGTCGGGCCCCGGGGTGCTGACGCCCGAGATGGTGTCGAAGATGGCACCGCGCCCCATCGTCTTCGCCCTGGCCAACCCGACGCCCGAGATCCTGCCCGAGGCGGTGCGCGCCCTCGCCCCGGACGCAATCATCGCCACCGGCCGTTCGGATTATCCGAACCAGGTCAACAACGTGCTGTGCTTCCCCTTCATCTTCCGCGGCGCGCTGGACGTGGGCGCGACCACGATCAATGACGAGATGCAGCTGGCCTGCATCGAGGGCATCGCCGCGCTGGCCCGCGCCACCACCTCGGCCGAGGCCGCCATGGCCTATCGCGGCGAGACGCTGACCTTCGGCGCCGAATACCTGATCCCGAAGCCCTTCGATCCGCGGCTGATCGGCGTCGTCTCGACCGCCGTCGCCAAGGCCGCGATGGAGACCGGCGTCGCCACCCGGCCGCTCGAGGACATCGTCGCCTACAAGCGCAAGCTGGACGGCTCGGTCTTCCGCTCGGCCATGATCATGCGCCCGGTCTTCGAGGCCGCCGCGACCGCCAACCGCCGCATCGTCTTCGCCGAGGGCGAGGACGAGCGCGTGCTGCGCGCCGCCAACGCCATGCTCGAGGAAACCACCGACGCGCCGATCCTGATCGGCCGCCCCGAGGTGATCGAGATGCGCGCCGAGCGCGCCGGCCTGCCGATCCGCCCCGGCCGCGATTTCGAGATCGTGAACCCCGAAAACGACCCGCGCTATCGCGACTACTGGGGCACCTATCACGAGCTGATGGCGCGCCAGGGCGTCACCCCCGACATCGCCCGGGCGATCATGCGCACCAATACCACCGCCATCGGCGCGGTCATGGTGCACCGGGGCGAGGCCGACAGCCTGATCTGCGGCACCTTCGGCCAATACAGCTGGCACCTGAACTACATCACCCAGATCCTGGCCCGCGACGGGCTGCGCCCGCAAGGCGCGCTGTCGCTGATGATCCTGGAAGACGGGCCGCTGTTCATCGCCGACACCCAGGTCCATCACGCGCCCAGTCCCGAACAGGTGGCGGATGCCGCCATCGGCGCCGCCCGCCATGTCCGCCGCTTTGGCGTGACACCCAAGGTGGCGCTGTGCAGCCATTCGCAATTCGGCAATCTCGACACCGACTCGGGCCGCAAGATGCGCGCCGCCCTGCGCATCCTGGAAGAGCGTGGCGTCGATTTCATCTTCGACGGCGAAATGCATGTGGACTCGGCCTTGGACCCGACCATCCGCGAACGCCTGCTGCCGAATTCGCGCATCGAGGGCGCAGCCAACGTGCTGGTCTTCTCGGGCACCGACTCGGCCTCGGGGGTGCGCAACGCGCTGAAACTCAAGGCGAACGGGCTCGAAGTCGGGCCGATCCTGATGGGAATGGGCAACCGCGCCCATATCGTGACGCCCTCGATCACCACGCGGGGCCTGTTGAACATGAGCGCCATCGCCGGCACCCCCGTCGGCCATTACCGCTGATTCGGGCCCGACCCGACCCACCGCGCGGCGATTTTGCAAAACGCCGCGCGGTTTCCCATCCCATGCAAAGCCCGCCTGCATTTGCAAACTTCTGTCCGAATGTGAGACAGGATCTGCAAAATTCCGCATCCCCGCGGCCGAGTTTGGCCGTTAACAGCCTTGCCGCCCCGCCCTGCCCGCGCCTAGATCTCGGCTGTCTGTGAGGAGGAAGAGTGATGGGGTATCGCGAGATCTATGCCGCGTGGCAGGCCGATCCCGAAGGGTTCTGGATGCAGGCCGCCGAGGCGATCGACTGGCAGCAGAAGCCCTCGAAGGCGCTCGATGACCGCAACGCGCCGATCTACGAATGGTTCTCGGACGGCATGGTCAACACCTGCTGGAACGCAGTCGACCGCCATGTGCTGGCCGGGCGCGGCGACCAGATCGCCATCATGCACGAAAGCCCGATCACCCATTCCACCAAGGGCATCACCTACAAGCAGTTGCAGGACCGCGTCGCCTCGCTGGCCGGCGCGCTGCGCATGCGCGGCGTCGAAAAGGGCGACCGTGTCATCATCTACATGCCGATGATCCCCGAGGCGCTGGAGGCGATGCTGGCCTGCGCCCGGCTCGGCGCCATCCACTCGGTCGTCTTCGGCGGCTTCGCGGCGAACGAGCTGGCGGTGCGCATCGACGACTGCCAGCCCAAGGCAATCATCGCCGCTTCCTGCGGGCTGGAGCCGAACCGGGTGGTGCATTACAAGCCGCTGCTCGACGCCGCCATCGACATGGCCGAGCACAAGCCCGAGTTCTGCGTGATCTTCCAGCGCGAGCAAGAGGTCGCCAAGCTGGTCGAGGGCCGCGACTTCAGCTGGCACGGCTTCCAATATGGCGTGAAACCCGCCGACTGCGTCCCGGTCGAGGGCAACCATCCGGCCTATATCCTCTACACCTCGGGCACCACCGGCCAGCCCAAGGGCGTGGTGCGCCATACCGCCGGCCACCTGGTGGCGCTGCAATGGTCGATGACCAATATCTACAATATCGGCCCCGGCGACCGCTTCTGGGCCGCCTCGGACGTCGGCTGGGTCGTCGGGCATTCCTATATCTGCTACGGTCCGCTGATCGCCGGCGCGACCACCGTGGTCTTCGAGGGCAAGCCGGTCGGCACGCCGCATCCGGGCGTCTTCTGGCGCATCATCCAGAACCACCGCATCAAGAGCTTCTTCACCGCGCCCACCGCCCTGCGCGCCATCCGTCGCGAGGATCCGAACGGCGAATGGATCCGCCGCTACAAACTGCACGACCTGCAGGCGCTGTTCCTGGCCGGCGAGCGCGCCGACCCCGACACGGTGAAATGGGCGCAGGAACACCTGGGCGTGCCGGTGGTCGATCACTGGTGGCAGACCGAGACCGGCTGGGCCATCGCCGCCAATCCCATCGGCATCGAGACCCTGCCCACCAAGCCCGGCAGCCCCTCGGTGCCGATGCCGGGCTATGACGTGCAGGTGCTGGACGAGGGCGGCAATCCGGTCCCCGCCGGCACGCTCGGCGCCATCGCGATCAAGCTGCCGCTGCCGCCCGGCACGCTGCCGACGCTGTGGAATGCGGAAGGCCGCTTCCGCAAGAGCTATCTCGAGCATTTCCCGGGCTATTACGAGACCGGCGACGCCGGCTATGTCGACGAGGACGGCTATCTCTACATCATGGCCCGCACCGACGACGTCATCAATGTCGCCGGCCATCGCCTGTCCACCGGCGCCATGGAGGAGGTGCTGGCCAGCCATCCCGATGTCGCCGAATGCGCGGTGATCGGCGTGGCCGACAGCCTCAAGGGCCAGTCGCCGGTCGGCTTCCTGTGCCTGAAGGCTGGCGTCAGCACGCCGCATGCGCAGGTGGTCAAGGAGGTGGTCAAGCTGGTGCGCGACCGCATCGGCCCGGTCGCGGCCTTCAAATCGGCCTGCGTGGTCGAGCGGCTGCCCAAGACCCGCTCGGGCAAGATCCTGCGGGCCACCATGGCCAAGATCGCCGACGGCCAGCCCTTCAAGGCCCCCGCCACCATCGACGACCCGGCTATCCTGGACGAGATCCGCGAAGCGCTCGCGGGCCTGGGCTATCCCGAAGCCGCGAACGCCGGCTGAGACGGCGCCGCCGCAGCGGTATTTTAAAACGGAAAAGACGCGGCGCAGACTTGTTCCTGGCGCCGCGCTCCTGTTTTCTCTTTTGTGGGAAAATATCCTCGGGGGTCCGGGGGCAGACAGCCCCCGGCGCTGACTCAGCCGATCGCGGCGCCCAGCCTCTGCATCAGCGGCAGGAAATCCGGGAAGGACGTGGCGATCGGGCTGCCGTCATCAACGCTGATCGGCTGCTCCGAGGCGAGCCCCGCCACCAGGAAGGACATGGCGATGCGGTGGTCAAGATGCGTCACGACGCTGGCCCCGCCGCCCGCAAGCCCGCCGCTGCCTTCGACCGTCATGCTGTCCTCGGTCGATGTCACGCGGGCGCCATTGGCGATCAGCCCGGCCTCCATCGCCGCGATGCGGTCGCTTTCCTTGACGCGCAGCTCGTGCACGCCCTGCATGACGGTCGGGCCCTCGGCAAAGCAGGCCACGACCGACAGGATCGGGAATTCGTCGATCATGCTGGCGGCGCGCTCGGGCGGCACGGTCACGCCCTTCAGCGCGGAATGGCGCACCAGCAGGTCGGCGACCGGCTCGCCGCCTTCCTCGCGCGCGTTCTCGAAGCGGATGTCGGCGCCCATTTCCAGCAGCGTGACATAGAGCCCGTCGCGGGTCGGGTTGCGGCTGACGCCCGGCACCCGGACCTCGGAGCCCGGCACGATCAACGCCGCCGCCACCGGGAAAGCCGCGCTGGAGGGGTCGCGCGGCACGGCGACGGGCTGCGGCGTCAGCTCGGGCCGGCCGGTCAGGGTGATGACCCGGCCTTCCTCGGTCACCTCGGTGGTGATGCTGGCGCCGAAGCCGGCCAGCATGCGCTCGGTGTGATCGCGGGTCGGCTCGGATTCGATGACCACGGTCTCGCCCGGCGCGTTCAGACCCGCCAGCAGCACCGCGGACTTGATCTGCGCCGAGGCGACCGGGGTCTTGTAGCGCACCGGCACCGGCTCGGCCGCGCCCTTGATGGTGACCGGCAGCCGCTTGCCCTCGCGCGCCGTCACTTCGCAGCCGAACAGCTCCAGCGGGTCGGTGACGCGGCCCATCGGCCGGCGCGACAGGCTGGCGTCACCGGTGAAGGTGGCGGTGACCGGCGTCGTCGCCATGGCGCCCATGATCAGCCGCACGCCGGTGCCCGAGTTGCCGCAGTCGATCACGGCCTCGGGCTCGGCAAAGCCGCCGACGCCGACGCCGTGGACCTTCCATTCGCCCTCGCCCAGTCGCTCGACCCGGGCGCCGAAGGCCTGCATCGCCGATGCCGTGTCCAGCACGTCCTGGCCTTCCAGCAGGCCGGTGATATGCGTCTCGCCGACCGCAAGCGCGCCCAGGATCAGGGCGCGGTGGCTGATCGACTTGTCGCCGGGCACCTGGGCCTCGCCCTTCAGCGGGCCCGAGCGGCGCGCGGTCATCGGAAGCGGTTCGGCGGAATGTGACATCGGGGCCCCCTGGTGCTTGTCGCGCAAGGTGATAGCGGTCACGGGCGCCCGGTGCAATCAGCCCGCCCGAAATTCATCCCAGCCGGCGGAAGGTCACGTAATGCGGCACGCGCCCCTCGCGCAGCGCCTTCTGCTCGTAGCGGGTCGAGAGCCAGTCGTCCCAAGGCTCCGGCCCTTCATGCACCAGCTCGAAGCCGGCGCCGGGCACTTCTTCCAGCGTCTGGCGCACATAGTCGGGAATATCGGTCGCGACGCGGAACTCGGCGCCGGGCTGCATGACCCGCGCCAGCGGGATCAGATGCTCGGGCGTGACGAAGCGGCGGCGGTGGTGGCGCGCCTTGGGCCAGGGGTCGGGATAGTTCAGGAAAGCGCGCGCGATCGAGGCATCGGGCAGCACGTCCATCAGGTCGCGGGCATCGCCCGGATGCACGCTGACATTCGTCACCCCAGCGTTGCGGATCTTGCCCAGAAGCATGGCGACGCCGTTGATGAAGGGCTCGCAGCCGATGATGCCGATCTGCGGATAGCGGGCGGCCATGTGCACCATGTGCTCGCCGCCGCCAAAGCCGACCTCCAGCCAGACCGGACGGTCGTCGCCAAAGATCCTGGCCGGCGCCACCGGCTTGCGCTCGGGGTTCTCGGCATGGGTGATGCCGCGCGGGCGCAACTCGCTTAGATCCTCGGACAGATAGCCCTTCTGCGACTGGCGCAGGGTCTTGCCGTGGCGGCGGCCGTAGAAATTGCGGCGCGGAGGGTTCGGGTCGAATTCGCTCATACCGCGCCCATGCCCCGGGCGCGGCGCAAGGTCAAGTCATTCCCCGATCATTCCGCCGCCAGGCGCGAGATCACCACCGTCACCTCGGGCTTCTTGCCGATCTCTTCCATCGAGACCTGGCGGGTGATCCTGCGAATCCCCTCCTCCAGCCGGTCGTCGTCCATCACCGTGCGGTCGTCGGCACGCTCCAGGAAGGCGGCCAGTTCCGATTCGATGTTGCGGGCCAGCGGCACGCCGGTGCGTCCGGTCTCGGGCAGGCCCGAAAGCTCGACCCAGGCGTCGGGCAGCGGGCTGTCGTCCTCGTCGATGATGATCGAGACCATGGCATGGCCGTTCAGCGCCATGCGGATGCGGTCGCGCACCACGCCGTCCATGGCGCCGATCAGCCTGGTGCCGTCCAGATAGACCCGGCCGGTGTCGATCTGGTCCACGATCCGCGGCGCGTCGCCGGTCAGGTCCAGCATGGTGCCATTGGTGGCGATGGCCGCCGGGATGCCGCGGGCCTGCGCCAGCTTCACATGCTCGCGCAGGTGCATGTGCTCGCCATGCATCGGGATCACCATCTGCGGCTTCAAGAGTTCATGCACCGCCTCGATGTCCGGCCGGTTGGCGTGACCCGAGACGTGATAGACGCCGTCGTCGGCATCGAACAGGTCGACGCCCATTTCGGACAGCTGGTTCTGGATGCGGATCACCCCGCGCTCATTGCCGGGGATGGTGCGCGAGCTGAACAGGAAGCTGTCACCCTCGCGCAGTTGGATGCCCAGGTAGCGGCCGCGCGACAGCTGGGCACTGGCGGCGCGGCGCTCGCCCTGGCTGCCGGTGACGATCAGCATCACCTTGTCGCGCGGCAGTTCCGAAGCGTCCTCGGGACTGACGGTGGCGGGGAAACTGGTCAGAATACCGGTCTCGATGCCGACGGTGACCATGCGGCGCATGGCACGGCCCAGCAGGCAGATCTTGCGGCCCGAGGCGGTGCCGGCCTCGGCCAGCGTCTTGAGCCGGGCGATGTTGCTGGCAAAGGTCGTCGCCACCACCATCTGCTTTTGCGAGGTCACGAAATCCAGCAGCGGATTGGCCAGGATCGCCTCGGACCGGCCGGGATGCGGCACGAAGATATTCGTCGAATCACAGGCCAGCGCCTTGACGCCGTTGCCTTCGCCCGCGATCTCGTGCCACAGGATCGGGTCGAAGGCCTCGCCCACCACCGGGGTGCCGTCCAGCTTGAAGTCGCCGGTATGCACGATGCGGCCGGCCGGCGTGTCGATGATCAGCGCCGAGCTTTCGGGGATCGAATGGCTGACCGGCACAAATTGCACCTGGAACGGACCGGCCGTCACCACCTCGGGGCGGGGCGCATGGATATGCAGCTGATCGACCGGCTGGCCGGCCTCCTCCAGCTTCAGCCGGGCCAGCGCGCCGGTGAAGCGGCGGCAATGCACCGGCTTCTGGATGCGGCCCCACAGCAGGCCAAGCGCGCCGACGTGATCCTCGTGCCCATGGGTGATGAAGATCGCCTCGATGCGGTCGCGGTTGGCTTCCAGCCAGCCGACATCGGCCATGATCAGGTCGATGCCCGGCGCCGTGTCCATGTCGCCGAAGGTCACGCCCAGGTCGACGACGATCAGCCGCTCGCGCCCCGGCCGGCCGTAGCCATAGACATAGGCGTTCATGCCGATTTCGCCCGCGCCGCCCAGCGGCAGATAGATCAGGCGCTCAGACATTGCCCATCTCCTTGTTGTAATCATGGATCAGACGCAGACCATGCATGGTCAGATCGTCCTCGATCGCGTCGAAAAGATCAAAGCCCTGATCGAAAAGCGGCGCAAGCCCGCCGGTGGCAATCACCTGCATCGGCCGGCCGCGCTCGTCGCGGATCTTGTCCACCACGCCCTGCACGAGGCCGATATAGCCCCAGAAAATCCCCGACTGGATGCAGGCCACGGTATTGGTGCCGATCACCTTGGCCGGCATGGTCACGTCGACATGCGGCAGGCTGGCCGCGCCCATGTGCAGCGCCTCGAGCGACAGGTTCACCCCCGGCGCGATGACGCCGCCGACATAGGCGCCGTCGGTATCGACCACGTCGAAGGTGGTGGCGGTGCCGAAATCGACCACGATCAGGTCCGGCCCATGCCGGTCGAAGGCGCCCACGGTGTTCACCAGCCGGTCGGGGCCGACCACGGTGCCGAAATCGACGCGCGGCGCCACCGGCAGCAGGCAGTCGGGCTTGCCCACCACCAGCGGGCGCGTGTCGAAATAGCGGTTGCAGAGCACGCGCAGGTTGAAGACCACCCGCGGCGCGGTCGAGCTGATGATGCAGTCGGTGATGTTCAGATCCAGCTTCTGCAGCTGGATCAGCGTCGAGAGCCAGACGAAATATTCATCCGCCGTTCGGCGATGGTCGGTCGAGATCCGCCACAGGCCGGCGAATTTCTCGCCGTCCCAGACCGAGAAGACGGTGTTGGTGTTGCCGGTGTCGATGCAAAGCAGCATGGTCCTCAGCCCCCGAAGAACACGTCGGCGGCGGGGATCATCTGCGGGCCGGCGGGCGTGCGCAGGATCAGCGCGCCGCTGTCGTCGATACCCTCGAAGATGCCGCGCCGCTCGGTCGCGCCGGTGCGGGCCAGGATCGGCTCGCCCAGCCGGGCGGCGCGGGCCAGCCAGGCGTGGCGGATCGGCGCGAAACCATAGGTCTGCATCTGCGCCAGCCAGCGCGCGAAGGCCGGCGCCAGCAGGTCCAGGAAATCCTCGGGCGCGACGGCATGGCCGGTCTCGGCCAGGACCGAGACGGGGGTGACGGCGCCGGGCTCGACCTGGCCGCTGCCGGGCGCGGCCGCCAGGTTGACGCCGATGCCCACCGCGACGGCGCCCATGCCCTGGCCTTGGCCCCGGCCGGCGCTTTCCAGCAGGATGCCGGCGACCTTGCCGCCGTTCAGCAGCACGTCGTTCGGCCATTTGATCGCCAGGCGCGCGGCGGGGCCGCAGGCATCGGCCAGCGCGTCGTAAAGCGCCAGCGCCGCGACAAAGGACAGCTGCGCCGCCGCGACGCCGCCCGGGCTGCGCAGGACCAGCGTGCCGGCGAAGTTCCCCGCCGGCATCGCCCAGTCGCGGCCGCGGCGGCCGCGTCCGGCGAATTGCTCGCGCGCCATGATCCAGGCCGGGGCGGACAGGCTGGGCGCCAGCCTCAGCGCCTCGGCATTGGTGCTGTCGGTGCGGGCCAGCACATGCCGGCCCACGCCTTCGGGCCAGGCCTCACTCAACGGGTTCGGGCTCGGCGGCCGGGGCGGCGGCATCGGCCGAGGCCTCGGAGGCCAGCACCGGCGCGACCAGCGTCTCGGCGGCGCGACCGGCAGCGGCATCGACGCCCATCATGTTGATCGCGCCCAGCAGCATGGCCAGCGCCGGCAGCATCAGGCCCAGGTATTGCACCGTCCCCATGCGCGAGGTCACGCCCTGCCCCTCGGCCCCGAAATACATATAGTAGACGATGCGCAGGTAATAGAAGGCGCCGATGACCGAGGCGATCACGCCCGCCACCGCCAGCCAGCCCAGGCCGGCATCGACCGCAGCGGTCAGCACGCCGAACTTGGCAAAGAAGCCCAGCGTCGGCGGCACGCCGGCAAGGCTGAACAGCAGCACCAGCATGGCCAGCGCCTTGACCGGCTCGCTCCAGGCCAGGCGGTTCAGCGAGGCAAGGTCGGTAACCGGCACGCCGTCACGCTCCATCGACAGGATGAAGGCGAAGGTGCCGACGTTCATCACCGCATAGATGGTCATGTAGATCAGCATCGCCTGCACGCCCAGGCTGGTGCCGGCGGCAAGGCCGACCAGCGCGAAGCCCATATGCGCGATCGAGGAATAGGCCATCAGCCGCTTGATGTCGGTCTGGCCGATCCCGGCGACCGAGCCCAGGAACATCGACATGACCGCGAGCGCCGCGACGATCTGGCTCCAGTCGCCGATGACATGGCCGAAGGCGTCGAAGACCAGCCGCGCGATCAGCGCCATGGCCGCGACCTTGGGCGCGGTGGCGAAGAAGGCGGTGACCGGCGTCGGCGCGCCCTCATAGACGTCGGGCGTCCACATGTGGAAGGGCACGGCCGAGACCTTGAAGGACAGGCCCACCAGCATGAACACCAGGCCGAAGAGCACGCCCAGCGACAGGTGGCCGCCCTCGATCACGGTGACGATGCCCGCGAAGCTGGTGGTGCCGGCAAAGCCGTAGACCAGCGAAGCGCCATAGAGCAGCAGCCCCGAGGACAGCGAGCCCAGCACGAAATACTTCAGCCCCGCCTCGGACGAGCGCACCGAGCCGCGCCGCATCGCGGCCACGACGTAAAGCGCCAGCGATTGCAGCTCGAGCCCCATGTAGAGCGTCAAGAGGTCGCCGGCCGAGACCATGAACATCATGCCGATGACCGCCAGCGCGACGATGATCGGGAACTCGAAACGCAGCATGTTGCGCCGCGCCATGTAATCGGCGCTCATCGCCAGCACGGCGGCGGCGGCGACCAGCATCACCACCTTGGCAAAGCGCGAGAAGCCGTCATCGATGAACATGCCGTAAAAGGCGGTCTGGTCGGCCCGGTTGCCCAGGCCCAGCATGGCGGCGACGACCAGGAAGGCCGCGACCGTGGTCCAGAGCAGCGTCCGGGCCAGCCCGTCCTTGCCGAGGTAGGCGCCGGCCATCAGCGCGGCAAGGGCATAAGCGGCCAGCACCACCTCGGGCAGAATGGTCGAGAAGTCGAGCGAGGTCATGTCTGTCCCCTAGTGGCTGGTCGTCGCCGCGGCGGTTTCGACCACCGGCTGGCTTTGGTGATAATGGGTAAGCAGGCCTTCTACCGCCGGTCCGGTCACATCGGTGACGAGCCGCGGATAGACGCCCAGGATCAGCGTCATGGCGATTAGCGGCACGAAGATCCAGCGCTCGCGCGGGGTCATGTCGGTGATCGACTTCAGGCTTTCCTTGATCAGCTGGCCCAGCGTGACGCGGAGATAGAGCCACAGCGCATAGGCCGCCGACAGGATCACGCCCGAGGTCGCGACCAGCGCCACCCAGGTGTTTTCGCGGAACACCCCCATCAGCGTCAGGAACTCGCCCACGAAGCCCGAGGTGCCGGGCAGGCCGACGTTGGCCATGGTGAAGAACATGAACACCATGGCGTATTTCGGCATCCGGTTCACCAAGCCGCCATAGGCGTCGATCTCGCGCGTATGCATGCGGTCGTAGATCACGCCGACGCACAGGAACAGCGCGCCCGAGATGAAGCCGTGCGACAGCATCTGGAAGATGGCGCCGTCGACGCCGATCTGGTTCGCCGCGAAGATGCCCATGGTGACATAGCCCATGTGCGCGACCGAGGAATAGGCGATGACCTTCTTCATGTCCGACTGCGCCAGCGCCACCAGCGAGGTATAGACGATGGCGATGGCCGAGAGCCAGAAGATATAGGGCTGGGCCACGTCGCTGGCGACCGGGAACATCGGCAGGCTGAAGCGCAGGAAGCCATAGCCGCCCATCTTCAAGAGCACCGCGGCCAGCAGCACCGAGCCGGCGGTCGGCGCCTGAACGTGCGCGTCGGGCAGCCAGGTATGGACCGGCCACATCGGCATCTTCACCGCGAAGCTGGCGAAGAAGGCCAGGAACAGCAGCATCTGCATGCCGCCGACCACCGTCATGCCCAAGAGGCGGAAGTTGTCGGACGGGAAGTCGAAGGTCAGCAGCGTCGGAATGTCGGTGGTGCCCGCCATGCGATACATGGCGATCATCGCGACCAGCATCAGCACCGAGCCGAGGAAGGTATAGAGGAAGAACTTGAAGCTGGCATAGATGCGGTCCTTGCCGCCCCAGATGCCGATGATCAGGAACATCGGGATCAGCCCGGCCTCGAAGAACAGGTAGAACAGCACCAGGTCCAGCGCGGTGAAGACGCCGATCATCAGCCCTTCCAGCACCAGGAAGGCGATCATGTATTCCTTGACCTTCACCTCGACATCCCAGGTCGAGAGAATGGTCAGCGGCATCATGAAGGTGGTCAGCAGCACGAACAGCACCGAGATGCCGTCCACGCCCATCTTGTAGCGCAGGCCCATGATCCAGGCGTGGTCTTCCACGAACTGGAAGCCGGTGTTGGCCGGGTCGAAGCGGAACAGCACGAAAAGCGAGATCACGAAGGTCGCCGTCGTGGTCAGCAGCGCCAGCCACTTGGCATTGCGCGCCGCCGCCGAATCCTGGCCGCGCAGGAACAGCGCCATGATGATCGCAGCGACGATCGGCAGGAAGGTGATGATGGAAAGAAGGTTCGTCATGTCAGTGCGCGCCCCGCATCATCACCCAGATCAGCAAGCCTACGATGCCGAGGACCATCGCGAAGGCATAGTGGAACAGATAGCCCGACTGCACGCGGACCGCCGCGCGCGTCAGCCTGGGGATCAGCCCCATGGCGACCCCGTTGATCGTGCCGTCGATCACCTCGCCATCGCCCTTCTTCCACAGGAAGCGGCCGATCCACAGCGCGGGACGCACGAAGATGAAATTATAGATCTCGTCGAAATACCACTTGTTGAGCAGGAACCGATACAGCGCCGGCTGCTGCGCCGCCAGACGCTTGGGCAGCGTCGGGTTGACGATATAGAACAGCCAGGCGGTAATCAGGCCCAGAACCATGGCGATGAAGGGCGAGACCTTGACCCAGACCGGGGCGTGGTGCGCCTCGTCCATGATGTGGTTGTCGGGATGCATGTAGACCGCACCGCCGACCGGAGCGGCAACCGCGGCATGCGCCTCGGCTTCGGGGGCAGGTTCGCCCTCGGCGGCCGGCGTATCGGCGGCGACATGCTCGACCGGGGCCTCGGCCGTGGCATGGCCTTCGGCGGCTTCGCCCTCGGCCTCATGCGCGCCGGCGATGTGGAAGAACTCGGTCACCTTGTGGTGGTCGCCGAAGAAGGGACCATACCAGACCATGCCCGAGAAGATCGCACCGATGGCCAGCACGCCCAGGGGGATCGTCATCACCGGCGGGCTTTCATGCGCGTGGTTATGCGCATGATGGTCGCCGCGCGGCTTGCCGTAGAAGGTCAGGAAGATCAGCCGCCAGGAATAGAAGCTGGTGAAGCAGGCGGCGATGACCAGCATGGCGAAGGCATAGCTGCTGCCGGCCCAGGCGCTTTCGATCACCGCGTCCTTGGACAGGTAGCCGGCAAAGCCGATATGGGTCAGCGGAATGCCGACGCCGGTGATGGCGAAGGTGCCGATCATCATCGCCCAGAAGGTCAAGGGAATCTTCTTCCGCAGCCCGCCATAGTTCCGCATGTCCTGCTCGTGATGCATGGCATGGATGACCGAGCCGGCGCCCAGGAACAGCATGGCCTTGAAGAAGGCGTGCGTCAGCAGGTGGAACATGGCCACAGAATAGACGCCCACGCCCGCCGCGACGAACATGTAGCCCAGCTGCGAACAGGTCGAATAGGCGATGACGCGCTTGATGTCGTTCTGCACCAGGCCCACGGTCGCGGCGAAGAAGGCCGTCGTGGCGCCGATGATGACGATGAAGTTCTTGGTGTCCGGCGCGAATTCGTAGAGCGGCGACATGCGGCAGACCAGGAATACCCCGGCGGTCACCATGGTCGCGGCGTGGATCAGGGCCGAGACCGGGGTCGGGCCCTCCATCGCGTCGGGCAGCCAGGTGTGCAGAAAGAGCTGCGCCGACTTGCCCATGGCGCCGACGAACAGCAGGAAGGCCAGCAGGTTCGCGGCATTCCAGTCGCGCCACAGGAA
This sequence comes from Paracoccus sp. DMF, assembly GCF_004407025.1. Classification (NCBI taxonomy): domain Bacteria; kingdom Pseudomonadati; phylum Pseudomonadota; class Alphaproteobacteria; order Rhodobacterales; family Paracoccaceae; genus Paracoccus; species Paracoccus sp. DMF. The sequence continues at coordinate 29,134 of NZ_SOKV02000012.1, read as the reverse complement.
ATGCAGATTGGTCTGCGCGATCTCGGGCACCTGGCGGAAGATCTCGTCGAACTGGATCGTGCCGGTCAGCCAGTAAAGCCCGAAGATGCCCAGCAGGAAGCCGAAGTCGCCGACGCGGTTGACGATGAAGGCCTTCATCGCCGCCGCGTTCGCGCTGGCCTTCTTGTAGTAGAAGCCGATCAGCAGATAGGACGCGACGCCCACGCCCTCCCAGCCGAAGAACATCTGCAGCAGGTTGTCGGCGGTCACCAGCATCAGCATGGCGAAGGTGAAGAACGAGAGATAGGCGAAGAAGCGCGCCTTGTAATGCTCGTCATGCGCCCAGTTGTCGTCATGGGCCATGTAGCCCATCGAATACATATGCACGAGCGCCGAGACCGTGTTCACCACGATCAGCATGATCGCGGTCAGCCGGTCCAGCCGGATGCCCCATTCGGCGTGGAAGTCGCCAGTGACGACCCAGTCCAGCACCGGGATGTGCCGTGGCGTGCCGTCGAAGCTGAGGAACAGGTACCAGCTGAGCAGGCAGCACAGGAACAGGATGCCGGTGGTCAGGTATTGCGCGGCCTTCTCGCCGATCAGGCGCCAGCCGAAACCGGCGATCAGCGACCCCAGCAGGGGCGCAAAGAGGACGATCTTTTCCATGCCGCCTTAACCCTTCATCACGTTCACGTCTTCCACCGCGATGGTGCCGCGGTTGCGGAAGAAGACCACCAGGATCGCCAGGCCGATGGCGGCCTCGGCCGCGGCCACGGTCAGCACGAACATGGTGAAGACCTGCCCCGCCAGGTCGCCCAGATGGGTCGAGAAGGCGACGAAATTGATGTTGACCGAAAGCAGGATCAGCTCGATCGACATCAGGATGACGATGACGTTCTTTCGGTTCACGAAGATGCCGAAAATGCCGGTGACGAACAGTATCGCCCCCACGACAAGGTAATGTGTCAATCCGATCATCGTCCTGGTCCCTCCGGGTCGTTCACCCGTTGAATATCCGTTCGCTACTTATGGACCGCACAAGCAGCGGCCCGCATTGGCTGTGGGCAGGGCTTAAAGCCCCTGCCCCGGCTTCACGTCCTTCAGCTCCATCGCCTTGGCCGGGTCGCGCCACATCTGCTCCAGCACGTTCTGGCGCTTGATGTCGCGGCGGTGCCGCATGGTCAGCACGATGGCGCCGATCATCGCGACCAGCAGGATCAGGCCGGCCACCTGGAACATCAGCGCATAGCGGTCATAGAGCACCATGCCCAGGCCCCGCGTGTTCTGCACGCCCTCGACGATCGGCGCGGCGCGCAGCGACTGCGCATGTTCGGATGGCGTCCAGCCCGAGAAGGCGATGCCGAGCTGCGCCAGAAGCACCAGCCCGATCAGCAGCGCCAGCGGCAGGTAGCGCGCCAGTTCGCCCTTGAGCTCGGCGAAATCCACGTCGAGCATCATGACCACGAACAGGAACAGCACCGCCACGGCGCCGACATAGACCACGACCAGCAGCATGGCGACGAATTCCGCGCCCTGCAGCACGAAAAGCCCGGCGGCCGAGAAGAAGGCAAGGATCAGCCACAGCACCGAATGCACCGGGTTGCGGCTGAGCACGACCATGAAGCCCGCGACGCAGGCGCAGATCGCGAACAGGTAGAAAGCGAAGGTCATCATTCCTCGTCCTCCTCGGCATAGACGCTCTGGGCGATCTCGAGCGCCTTCTGCATCGCAGGCAGCCCGCCGAACATGCTCATCTGAAAGATCGTCTCGGCGATCTCGCGTTTCGTGGCGCCGGCCGCCAGCGCCTGGCGGATGGTCATGCGCAGCTGCGGCTCGGCCAGCGCGCCTTGGACCGTAATCGCGCCGATGGTCAGCAGCAGGCGCGTCTTGGCGTCCAGCCCCTCGCGGTTGAAGGTCTTGCCGAACCACATCTCCAGCATGTCCGACGGCATGGTCGGCACCAGCTTTTCCATGGCGCGCATGTCGAAATGTTCCAGCGCCGGATTGAAGGCGCGGGCCATCTCCTGGCCGGAAGCCATCATCTGCGCGAAAAGCTTGGTGAACGCATCGGTCATCGGTAGGGCGCATCCATCTGGAGGTTGCGGGCGATCTCGGCCTCCCAGCGTTCGCCGTTCGCAAGCAGCTTCTGCTTGTCGTAGAACAGCTCCTCGCGGGTCTCGGTGGCGTATTCGAAATTCGGCCCCTCGACGATGGCATCGACCGGGCAGGCCTCCTGGCAGAAGCCGCAATAGATGCATTTCGTCATGTCGATATCGTAGCGCGTGGTCCGGCGCGAGCCGTCCTCGCGCGGTTCGGCGTCGATGGTGATGGCCTGGGCCGGGCAGATCGCCTCGCACAATTTGCAGGCGATGCAGCGTTCCTCGCCGTTCGGATAGCGGCGCAGCGCATGCTCGCCGCGGAAGCGCGGCGACAGCGGGCCCTTCTCATGCGGATAGTTCAGCGTTGGCTTGGGTGACACGAAATAGCGCATGCCCAGGCCGAAGCCCTTGATGAAGTCCCACATCAGGAAATATTTGGTCGCCCGCGCGAAATCGAAGGCCATCAGAAACGCTCCCCTTCCCGCGGCGCCGCGAAACGGTCGAACGCGGCGACATAGTCCCGCACCCGGGCGCTGTCGCGCGCATGTTCCGCGCTGTCGAGATTGTTGGCGAGGAAATGCGCCAATTCCACCTTGTCGGTCTCACTGGCTGCCGCAAGAGCCTCGGCTAGCTTGTTGGAATACATGGCTTATCCTCCGACCGCGAAACGGGCCCAGAAACCGCCCAGCACTTCGTAGCGGGCAAGGATGGCGACCAGGACGACCCAGCCCAGCGACAGGGGCAGGAACACCTTCCAGCCGATCCGCATGAGCTGGTCGTAGCGATAGCGGGGCACGATCGCCTTGACCATGGCGAACATGTAGAACCAGAACCACATCTTGATGACCATCCACCACCAGCCGTCGGCGATGAACGGCACCGGCGACAGCCAGCCGCCGAAGAACAAGAGCGACAGCAGCGCGCACATCAGGTAGATGGCGATATATTCGCCGGCCATGAACAGCAGGTAAGGCGTGGACGAATATTCGACCATGTGGCCGGCGACCAGTTCCGACTCGGCCTCGGCCAGGTCGAAGGGCGGGCGGTTGGTCTCGGCCAGCGCCGAGACGAAGAACAGCACCACCATCGGCAGATGCGGCAGCCAGTACCAGTTCAACAGGCCGTAATCGCCCTTCTGCGCCAGCACGATCTCGGTCAGGTTCATCGAGCCCGAGGAGATGATGATGCCGATGATGATCAGCCCCATCGACACCTCGTAGGAGATCATCTGCGAGGCGGAGCGCAGCGAGGCCAGGAACGGATATTTCGAGTTCGAGGCCCAGCCGCCCATGATCGAGCCATAGACCTCGAGCGAGGAGGCCGCAAAGACGAACAGGATGCCGACGTTGATGTTCGCCATGACCCAGCCCTCGTCGAAGGGGATCACGACAAAGGCGAACAGCGCCAGCATCATCGACAGGAACGGCGCCAGGAAGAAGATGAACTTGTCGGCGCCGGCCGGGATGACGATTTCCTTGACGATGTATTTCAGCGCATCGGCAAAGGTCTGCAGCAGGCCCCAGGGGCCGACGACGTTGGGGCCGCGGCGCATCTGCACCGCCGCCCAGATCTTGCGGTCGCCATAGACCATGAAGATCAGCGAGCCCATGACAAAGGCGATGACCGCCAGACCCTGCAAGAGCAGGCTGAGCGCGAAACCATAGGGCGAGGCCCAGAATTCAGCCATGATCAGTCGTCCCTCTCATCACGCCGCGGGAATGCCGCGCGCCTTGCATTCCTGCAAGGTCTCTTTCGTTGTCATCACCGTCAGGCCCATCGGTTTCTTCTCGGACAAGGTAAAGACCGAGCCGACGATCATCTTGCCATCACGCTTGTCGCTGAGCGTGCGGATGTGGCGGGCATAGGGTGTCCCTTTCGATTCCGCCCAACTGGCCAGCGCGCATGTGGCATAGGCGAAGGCGGTATCGGCGTCCACCCCACCCCGCAGGTTCGCGCTGACTTCGACCAGGCTGTCGGCGCCCTTGCGCGAATTCGCGAGGCCGGTGATGCGCGCGCCCAGGAAGTCCTTGGGCTCGGCTTCGAAGCTTTTCGGCAGGTTCAGCCGCATCGGCTGGGTGCGGGCGGCGAAATCGGCCAGCGCCTTTTCTTGCGCCGTCGGCGTGCGCTTCTTCACCGGACCCAGATTCGGCATGCCCGACAGGTCCAGGTCCAGGTTGGCGTTCAGCGCCAGCAGGTCGGCCTCGGTCACGGCGAAGGCGTCGCGGCCCGCAGCGCTGTCCAGCTGCATCTCGCTGACCGAGCCGTCGGGCTCCAGGATCAGGATATCGCCGGATTTGGTCGAGATGCGGCCGCGCGACAGCACCTTCTTGTCGGGCGCGCCGGCATCGCTTTGCAGCACGCTGACCGCCAGTTCGGCGGGCTTCGGCTGCGGCCGCGAAGCGCGCGCGGTCTCGTCGCCGCAGCCGGCGAGCAGGGCCGAGGCTCCCAGTCCGATCAGAAGGGCAAGACGAGGCCGCATGCTGTTCACTCCGCTGCCAGGGCGGGCGCCTTGCGCGCCGCCGCCATCGCCGAAAGCTCGCCCATCAGCGGCGAGGAGCGCGCGATGGGGTTGGTCAGGTAGAAATCCTTGACGGCATAGCGGAAGGCGGCCCGGCCCATGTCGAGCCGTTCCAGCGGCTGCCATGCGTTTTCCGGCACCTGGTCGATCTGCGCCAGATGCGGCACCGCCTCGACCAGCTGGCGGCGCAGGCCGGCCAGGCTGTCCCAGGGCTGGGTCTTGCCCAGTTCGGCCGAAAGCGCGCGCAGGATCGCCCAGTTCTCCTTGCCCTCGCCCGGCGCGAAATTCGCGCGCATGGCCAGTTGCGGCCGGCCCTCGGTGTTGACGAACAGCCCGCTTTCCTCGGTGTAGCAGGCGCCGGGCAGGATGATATCGGCGCGATGCGCGCCGCGGTCGCCGTGGCTGCCCTGATAGATCACCACCGGGCCGGGGGCGACATCGACCTCGTCGGCGCCGAGGTTATAGACCACCTCCGCGCCCTCGATGGCGGCAAGCAGGCCGCCCTCGGTCACCGCGCCCACGTCCATGGCGCCGACGCGGCTGGCGGCGCTGTGCAGCACCAGCAGCTTGCAGTCGCCCAGCTCGCAGATGCGCATGGCATTGGCCAGAACCGCCTCGCCATCCGCCTCGCGCAGCGCGCCCTGGCCGACGATGACGATGCCGGGCAGCTCGGTGCCCTCGGAGATCTTGGGATCGGCGACCAGCGCCGACAGCGCCGCCCGGTCACTGCCGAGGTGGTGGTAGTCATAGGTCAGGTCCACCCCCTCGCCCAGCAGCGCAACCTGCGCGCCATGCGCCCAGGCCTTGCGGATGCGGGCGTTCAGCACCGGCGCCTCGTCGCGCGGGTTGGTGCCGATCAGCAGGATGCGCTTGGCGCTGTCGATGTTCTCGATCCGCGCCGTGCCGACATAGGCCGAGCGGTTGCCGGCCGGCAGCCGCGCGCCATCGGTGCGGCATTCCACCTTGCCGCCCAGGCCCTCGACCAGCTGCTTGAGGCTGAAGGCCGCCTCGGTCGGAACCAGGTCGCCGATCAACCCGGCCACCTTCTTGCCCTGCATCGCACGGGCGGCGGCCTCCAGCGCCTCGGGCCAGGAGGCCGGGCGCAGCTTGCCGTTCTCGCGGATATAGGGCCGGTCCAGGCGCTGGCGGCGCAGCCCGTCCCAGACGAACCGGGTCTTGTCGCTGATCCATTCCTCGTTCACGCCGTCATGGTTGCGCGGCAGGATGCGCATGACCTCGCGGCCCTTGGTATCGACGCGGATATTGCTGCCCAGAGCGTCCATCACGTCGATGGATTCGGTCTTGGTCAGTTCCCAGGGCCGGGCGGTGAAGGCATAGGGTTTCGACACCAGCGCACCGACCGGGCACAGGTCGATGATATTGCCCTGCAGGTTCGAGGCCAGCGTCTCGTTCAGATAGCTGGTGATCTCGCTGTCCTCGCCGCGGCCGGTCTGGCCCATCTGGGTGATGCCGGCGACCTCGGTGGTGAAGCGCACGCAGCGGGTGCAGGAGATGCAGCGCGTCATGTGGGTTTCGACCAGCGGGCCCAGGTTCAGGTCCTCGCTGGCGCGCTTCGGCTCGCGGTAGCGGCTGAAATCGACGCCATAGGCCACGGCCTGGTCCTGCAGGTCGCATTCGCCGCCCTGGTCGCAGATCGGGCAGTCCAGCGGGTGGTTGATGAGCAGGAACTCCATCACCCCCTCGCGGGCCTTCTTGACCATGGGGCTGTTGGTCTTGATCTCGGTCGGCGCGCCATCCGGGCCGGGGCGCAGGTCCTTGACCTGCATGGCGCAGGAGGCGGCGGGCTTGGGCGGGCCGCCCACGACCTCGACCAGGCACATGCGGCAGTTGCCGGCGATGGACAGCCGCTCGTGATAGCAGAAGCGCGGCACCTCGATCCCGGCCTGTTCGCAGGCCTGGATCAGGGTCAGGTTCGGATCGACCTCGATCACAACATCGTCGATCTTGATCTTGCGAAGATCTGCCATCTTTCGTCTTCCCTCATGCCCCGCGGCGGCCGGCGGCCGATGCGGGTTTCAAATGCTGGCCCAAGGCTGGCCCGGTTTCGTGCGCCGTCATTCCTGCACCCTCACGAAGGCGCGGGGATAGATGATCGGCACCAATCTGTCGCTTTCGCCGTCGCGCCGGACCAGGACGCTGCCGGTATCCTGGCCGGGCTGAAAGGTCACGGTCGCCCGGATCGCGCCGGCGGTATTATAGGGCAGCGTCCGGTTCAGGTCGGTGGTGTAGCGGCTGCCGTCGGGGCGCGAGCACAGGATCACCGCCTGGTCGGCATTGCCGGTGATGCGCAGAAGCGGCGCCCCGGTGATCCCGCGCGACAGCTTGGTGCGCACGCCCGGCCCGGTCGCGTCGCAGGTCAGGTCGCCCGGCGCGAAGATCGAGAATTGCAGATAGAATTTTTGCGCCGTCGGCTCCCAGCCCTGCGAGGGCTCGCCGGCCATCGCATCGGCGGCGATCATCGAGGCCGCGGCCGCCGCCATCAGTCCCAGGCCGATCCAGTTCAACCACTTTCTCATTTCGCCACCAGAAGGCTGCCGATGATGGTCTTGTTCGCGATCTCCTGCCGGCCGATGGCGCAGAAGCTTTGCGGGTCGCCCGGTTTGGCGCCCTTGCGCTTCAGATAGTCCTCGGCCACGGCATAGATGCGGGTCTTGTCGTCCTTGCTGTCCAGGAAGGCATCGATCTGGGCGTTGGAATAACCCTTGTTGCGGGCATAGCTCTTGAGCTTGCGCGCCTCGCCATAGGCGTAAAGGATGCGCCCGTCGATGCTTGGGCAGGTGCGGCGGATGCGGTCGGCGATGCGCGCCGCGATCAGCCGGTCGTTGATGTATTTTTCCTTGGAGAGCGATTCCAGCGCGGCGGCGGGCGTCGCCAGCAGCGCCCCGATCAGGGCAAGCGGCAGAAGTTTCATGGCTTTGGCCTTTCCGTCATGACACCCGGTCATAACACGGCCGCGCCCCATGGGTTCGACACCTTGTCTTGAGCGCCGCCCGGACGTGCGGCCGCGATCCCCCCGGGGGGTCCGCCCTGCCGCGCTGTGCCGGACCTGCGCCATGCGCCTTACTCCGCCGCCATGGCGCCCATGCGCCCGGTGCGTTTCGCCTTGATGCGGTCCTCGATCTCTTCGCGGAAATTGCGGATCAGGCCCTGGATCGGCCAGGCGGCCGCGTCGCCCAAGGCGCAGATGGTGTGGCCTTCGACCTGCTTGGTCACGTCGAAGAGCATGTCGATTTCCTCGACCTCGGCCTCGCCGCGCACCAGCCGGTCCATGACCCGCATCATCCAGCCGGTGCCTTCGCGGCAGGGCGTGCACTGGCCGCAGCTCTCATGCTTGAAGAAGGCCGAGAGCCGCCAGATCGCCTTGATGATGTCGGTGGACTGGTCCATGACGATCATGCAGGCGGTCCCGAAGGACGAGCGCAGCTCGCGCATGCCGTCATAGTCCATGATGGCGTTTTCGCACTGCTCTGCCGTCAGCACCGGGCAGGAGGCGCCGCCGGGGATCACCGCCTTGAGGTTCTTCCAGCCGCCGCGCACGCCGCCGCCATGCTTCTCGATCAGCTCGCGCATCGGGATCGACATGGCCTCTTCGACCACGCAGGGGGTGTTGATGTGGCCGGTCATGCCAAAGAGCTTGACCCCTGCATTGTTCGGCCGGCCGAAGCCCGCGAACCACTCGGCGCCGCGGCGCAGGATGGTCGGGACCACGGCGATCGACTCGACGTTGTTCACCGTGGTCGGGCAGCCGTAAAGACCCGCGCCGGCCGGGAACGGCGGCTTCATCCGGGGCATGCCCTTCTTGCCTTCCAGGCTTTCCAGCAGCGCGGTTTCCTCGCCGCAGATATAGGCGCCGGCGCCGTGGTGCAGGTAAAGGTCGAAGTCCCAGCCCGAGCCCGCCGCATTGCGACCCAGCAGCCCGGCGTCATAGCATTCGTCGATGGCGGCCTGCAGCGCCTCGCGTTCGCGGATGAACTCGCCGCGGATGTAGATATAGGCGGCATGGGCGCCCATGGCGAAGCTGGCGATCAGCGCGCCCTCGATCAGCGTATGCGGATCGTGGCGCATGATCTCGCGGTCCTTGCAGGTCGCGGGCTCGGATTCGTCGGCGTTGATGACCAGATAGGACGGGCGGCCATCGGATTCCTTGGGCATGAAGGACCATTTCATGCCGGTCGGGAAGCCGGCGCCGCCGCGCCCGCGCAGGCCCGAGGCCTTCATCTCGTTCACGATGCCGTCGCGGCCCTTGGCGATGATCGCGGCGGTGCCGTCCCAGCAGCCGCGCTTCTTCGCGCCGGCCAGGCTGCGGTCGCCCATGCCGTAGATATTGGTAAAGATCCGGTCCTGATCGTTCAGCATCGTCTTATCCTTGTCCCTGCGACAGCGCCTTGCGCCGCCGCCAGATCCGAAAGGTCACCATCAGCGACCAGATCAAGGCCCCAATCGCCATCAGATCGGCGAGAAAGGCATATTTCGCGGGCCAGCCCTGCTGGCCCCCCAACCATTGCAGCCCGAGCCATGCCACCATGGTCAGGGCGATCACCACCGCGACCAGGCGCATCTGCCGGGCGTCCGCCGCCGCGGCCATCGCCGCCTGCGCCGGGTCCTGTTTCACCGGGCGGGCCATCAGCCCGGCTCGCCCTTGTCGACGCGGCGGGAATGCTCAGTCTCGCCGCCCGCCGCCAATACCTTTGCCTGACCGACCCAGTCGTCGGCCTCGATCCGGCTGCCCATGCGCCCCATGCGCTGGACGAAATCCGCGACCGCCGCCGCGTCCCAGCCGGCGATCTGGTCATAGCGCGTCACGCCATTGGCGTTCAGCCAGTCCGAGATCTTGGGCCCGATGCCCTTGATCCGGCGTAGGTCGTCCACGGCATCCCCGGCCCGCAGCGGCATCTGCACCGGCGCCGGGGTCTCGGGCAGGCTGGCCGAGACCAGCAGCGCCTCGGGCTGGCTTTCGGCTTGGCGCCGGCGCCAATCCTCGGGCGGCTTGGCCTCCAGCGGCGGCACCGGCAGCGGCATGTCGTGGCAGACCAGCCAGACCATCAGCGACCCGAACAGCATGAAGGTCACGAAGCCCAGGAACAGCCCGCCCAGCCAGTTCAGCTCGCCCAGACCCGAGACGAACAGTAAGACCACGGTCCCGGCGATGGCCGCCGAGATCCAGCAGTTCCTGTTGCACTCTGCCCGTTCCATGGCGATCCGAACTCTTTACCCCTGGGATTAAGCCTGCTTTTCCGCGGCAAGCCAAGGCGTGGTGATCGGAACCTCGGTCCCGTCAATACGCTTGATCGTGTCGCGGATCTGCACCGCGCGCGCGACGCTGCCGTTATACTGCTCGCCGCCCTTCAACCCGGCCAGCGCGGTCGGCCCCCCCAGCGCCTCGGCCGAGAAGCGGCCGTTCTGCGGCCCGGGCAGCGGCACCTCGCCGGCGGCGAAGCTGTCGATCAGCGCCGAAAGCTTCTCGACCGTCAGGTCCTCGTAGAAATCCTTGCCGATCTGGACCATGGGCGCATTGGTGCAGGCGCCCAGGCATTCGACCTCTTCCCAGCTGAAGCGGCCGTCGGCCGAGACCTCATGCGCATGCGGCGCGATCTTTTCCTTGCAGAGGCGGATCAGGTCCTCGGCGCCGCAGATCATGCAGGTCGTGGTGCCGCAGATCTGGATATGCGCCACGCTGCCGACGGGTTGCAGCTGGAACATGAAGTAGAAGGTCGCGACCTCGAGCACGCGGATATAGGGCATGCCCAGCAGGTTGCCGACATATTCGATGGCCGGCCGGCTCAGCCAGCCCTCCTGCTCCTGCGCCCGCCACAGGATCGGGATCACCGCCGATTGCTGGCGCCCTTCCGGGTATTTGGTCATCTGGGCGCGGGCCCATGCCAGGTTGGCCGCGGTGAATTCGAACGATTCAGGCTGGATGGGGGACAGACGGCGCAGCATCAGCGGTCAACCTCTCCGAAAACGATATCAAGGGTGGCGATGATGGCCGGAACGTCGGCCAGCATGTGACCCTTGGACATCCAGTCGATGGATTGCAGATGCGTGAAGCCCGGTGCCCGCAGCTTGGCGCGCCACGGCTTGTTGGTGCCGTCCGCGACCATGTAGACGCCGAATTCGCCCTTGGGCGCCTCGACGGCGGCATAGACCTCGCCGGCCGGGACGTGGAAACCCTCGGTGTAGAGCTTGAAGTGATGGATCAGGCTTTCCATGTCGCGCTTCATGTCGGCGCGCCTGGGCGGCGTCAATTTGCCGCGCGCCAGCACGTCGCCGGCGGGCTCGGCGCGCAGCTTCTGGATCGCCTGCTTCATGATCCTGGTCGACTCGCGCATCTCCTGCATGCGGCAGAGATAGCGGTCATAGCAGTCGCCATTGGTGCCGACGGGGATCTGGAAGTCGAATTCGTTATAGCACTCATAGGGTTGCGCGCGGCGCAAGTCCCAAGCCAGACCCGAGCCGCGCACCATGACGCCGGTATAGCCCCAGTTCAGCGCGTCTTCCTCGGTCACGACGCCGATGCCGACCAGGCGCTGCTTGAAGATGCGGTTTTCGGTCAGCAGCGTGTCGAGGTCGTCGACGAGCCGCGGGAAGCGCTCGCACCATTCCTCGATGTCGTCCAAGAGGTCGGGCGGCAGGTCCTGGTGCACCCCGCCCGGGCGGAAATAGGCGGCGTGCAGCCGCGCCCCGCAGGCACGTTCGTAGAAGATCATCAGCTCTTCGCGCGCCTCGAAACCCCAGAGCGGCGGGGTCAGCGCGCCCACGTCCATGGCGCCGGTGGTCAGGCCCATCAGGTGGTTCAGGATGCGGCCGATTTCGGAATAGAGCACGCGGATCAGGCTGGCCCGGCGCGGAATCGTGGTGCCGGTCAGCCGCTCGATCGCCAGGCACCAGGCATGTTCCTGGTTCATCGGCGCGACGTAATCCAGCCGGTCGAGATAGGGCAGGTTCTGCAGATAGGTCCGGCTTTCCATCAGCTTCTCGGTGCCGCGATGCAGCAAGCCGATATGCGGGTCGGCGCGTTCGACGATCTCGCCGTCCAGCTCCAGCACCATGCGCAGCACGCCGTGCGCGGCCGGGTGCTGCGGGCCGAAGTTGATGTTGAAGTTGCGGATGCTCTGCTCGCCGGTCAGGGCGTCGACCGAGCCGTCGTCATAGCTGTTCTTGCGGATGTCGCCGTCCATGGTCATCCCTCCAGCCCGGTCGTGGCGCGCTTGGCGGCCAGCCGGTCGTTGAATTTCGCCGTCTGGATCAGCGCGCGGCGGTGCCGTCCTGCGCCGATCCGGTCGATGCCGTCATGCGCCTCGACCCGGAACCAGATGAAGCGGCCGTCGATCTCTTCGATCTCGGTCTCGACCGTCACCACCTGCCCAGGCACGGTCGGCGCGGTATGGTCCACGTCGACATGCACGCCCAGCGAATCCTCGCCCGGCTCGTAATGCGGGCGCAGCTGCTCGACGCAGGCCCATTCCATCAGCCCGATCATCTTGGCGGTGGCAAAGACCGCCGGCATCTCGGGGAAGGCGCCGCGGTCCGCGAACAGCGCGCGCACGGTATCCTGCCCCTGCACCGCCATGCTGAAGCGGGCGCGGTCGCCGGGTTTCAGTCCGGGCTTCACTTCTTGGCCTCCGGCGCCTTCTCGTCGCCGGGCAGCACGTATTTCGCGCCCTCCCACGGCGAAAGGAAGTCGAACTGGCGGTATTCCTGGACCAGCGCCACCGGCTCATAGACCACGCGCTTCTCGACGTCGTTCCAGCGCACCTCGGTATAGCCGGTGGTGGGGAAGTCCTTGCGCAGCGGGTGGCCGCGGAAGCCATAGTCGGTCAGGATGCGGCGCAGGTCCGGGTGGCCCGAGAACAGGATCCCGAACATGTCGAAGACCTCGCGCTCATACCAGTTGGCGCCGGGGAAGATGCCGATCAGGCTGGGCACCAGTTCGTCCTCGCGCACGTTGACCTTCACCCGGATGCGCTGGTTGCGATACATCGACAGCAGGTGATAGACCATGTCGAAGCGCGCCGGGCGGGCCGGATGGTCCACGGCGGTGATGTCGATCAGCGTCGCGAAGCGGCAGTTCGCGTCGCTGCGCAGGAATTCGATCAGCCCGGTCAGGCCGGTCAGCGTCGCGGTCAGCGTCAGCTCGCCAAAGGCCACCTCGGTCGCCACCAGATCGCTTTCGCGGCGCAGGGTGATGTGTTCGGCCAGTTCCAGCAGGGATTCGTCGGACATGGCCTTACCTCACCAGCGTGCCGGTGCGCCGGATGCGGCGCTGAAGTTGCAGGATGCCGTAAAGCAGCGCCTCGGCCGTGGGCGGGCAGCCCGGGACATAGATGTCCACCGGCACGATGCGGTCGCAGCCGCGCACCACGGAATAGGAATAGTGGTAATAGCCGCCGCCATTGGCGCAGCTGCCCATCGAGATGACATAACGCGGCTCGGGCATCTGGTCATAGACCTTGCGCAGCGCCGGGGCCATCTTGTTGGTCAGCGTGCCGGCGACGATCATCAGGTCCGACTGGCGCGGCGAGGCGCGCGGTGCGGTGCCGAAGCGTTCCAGGTCATAGCGCGGCATCGAGGTCTGCATCATCTCGACCGCGCAGCAGGCGAGGCCGAAGGTCATCCAGTGCAACGAGCCGTTGCGGGCCCAGTTGATGATGTCCTCGGTCGTGGTCAGCAGGAAGCCCTTGTCCTGCAGCTCGCGGTTCAGCTCGGCCGTGGCGAATTCGCGGTCGGGGCCGGCGGTGTTCAATCCGGTCATCACGCCCATTCCAGCGCCCCCTTCTTCCATTCATAGGCAAAGCCAACCGTCAGCACGCCCAGGAACAGGATCATGCCCCAGAAGGCCACGTCCGTCAGCCCGGCGAAGCTGACCGCCCAGGGGAACAGGAAGGCCACTTCCAGGTCGAAGATGATGAACAGGATCGACACCAGATAGAAGCGCACGTCGAACTTCATCCGCGCGTCGTCGAAGGCGTTGAAGCCGCATTCATAGGCGCTGACCTTTTCCGGGTCCGGGTTGCGGACGGCCACGATCACGGCGGCCAGAATCAGCACGATGGCCAGAGCCGAGGCCATCCCCAGAAAGACCAGGATGGGCAGGTATTCTTGCAGCAGGTATTCCACTGGGTTGGGCTCCCTTTCGCTCGCAGGAACCCGACTGGCGCCCCGCGATGGGTTTGGCTTCCGTCCGTTTATCCCCGGTCGCCGGCAGGGTCAACGGCCCGCCCCCGCGTCACTTGGGCTTTCGGATGGTCTGCGGGCAAGAAAACCGCCGTTTTTCGCGGCGCATTTCCATGGTGTTTTACTCAGTTTCTCCGCACCCAGCCGGATGACCCGAGGAAAGCCCCGCAACCGATTTCGGCCCGAAACCCCGGGCCGGTCAATCCCTCGCGGGCATGGAGCCTTGCATGGAGTCTTTGTCCCCACAATACTGCCCGGCGGGTCTGCCGCTTGGGTATTTACGGAGCAAAGAAGCCGCCAAGGCTGCGCCGGCGAGGGGCTCCGTCTGTTTCACCGTTTTCCAGATATCCTGCCACGGCGCGCCAGGGTCACTCCGCTGCCCGCGCGGCGGCAGCCTCCAGCATCGGCGCCAGATAGCGGCCGGTATGGCTTTCCGCCACCTTGGCCACCTGTTCCGGCGTGCCGGTGGCGACGATGCGGCCGCCGCCGTCGCCACCCTCGGGGCCGATGTCGATGATCCAGTCGGCGGTCTTGATGACGTCGAGGTTATGCTCGATCACCACCACCGTATTGCCTTGGTCGACCAGGGAGTGCAGCACTTCCAGGAGCTTGCGCACATCCTCGAAATGCAGGCCGGTGGTCGGCTCGTCCAGGATATAGAGCGTCTTGCCGGTCGCCCGGCGGCTGAGCTCCTTGGACAGCTTCACTCGCTGCGCCTCGCCGCCCGACAGGGTCGTGGCCTGCTGGCCGACCTTGATATAGCCCAGGCCGACCTCGACCAGTGCATCCATCTTGTCGCGGACCGAGGGCACCGCCTTGAAGAACTCCTGCGCATCCTCGACCGTCATGTCCAGCACGTCGGCGATGGATTTGCCCTTGAAGGTGACCTCCAGCGTCTCGCGGTTGTAGCGCTTGCCCTTGCAGGTCTCGCAGGTGACATAGACGTCGGGCAGGAAATGCATCTCGATCTTGATGACGCCGTCGCCCTGACAGGCCTCGCAGCGGCCGCCCTTGACGTTGAAGCTGAAGCGACCGGGCTTGTAGCCGCGGGCCTTCGACTCGGGCAGGCCGGCATACCAGTCGCGGATATGGGTATAGGCGCCGGTATAGGTCGCCGGGTTGGAACGCGGCGTCCGCCCGATGGGGCGCTGGTCGATGTCGATCACCTTGTCCAGCAGTTCCAGCCCCTTGATCGTTTCGCAGGGCGCCGGGGTCTGGCGTGCGCCATTCAGCCGCAGGCTGGCGGTCTTGAACAGGGTTTCGATGGTCAGCGTGGACTTGCCGCCGCCCGAGACGCCGGTGACGCAGACGAACTTGCCCAGCGGGAACTCGGCGGTGACGTTTTTCAGGTTGTTGCCGGTGGCGCCGACCACCTTGATCGCCTTGCCATTGCCCTTGCGGCGCTGGTCGGGAACGTGGATCTCGCGCTGACCCGAAAGATACTGCCCGGTCAGGCTGTCGGCATTGGCGGCGATCTCGGCCGGCGTGCCCTTGGCGACGACCGCGCCGCCATGCACCCCCGCCCCCGGCCCCATGTCGAAGACGTAATCGGCATGGCGGATCGCATCCTCGTCATGCTCGACGACGATGACCGAATTGCCCTGGTCGCGCAGGCCCTTCAGCGTGCCGAGCAGCCGGTCGTTGTCGCGCTGGTGCAGGCCGATGCTGGGCTCGTCCAGCACATAGAGCACGCCGGTCAGGCCCGAGCCGATCTGGCTTGCCAGCCGGATGCGCTGGCTTTCGCCACCCGACAGCGTGCCCGCCGCGCGGCTCAGCGTCAGGTAATCCAGGCCTACGTTTACCAGAAAGCCCAGCCGCTCGCGAATCTCCTTGAGAATCGCGGCGGCGATCTCGTTCTTTTGCTTCGCCAGATGGGCGGGCGCGGCCTCAACCCAGGCCAGCGCCTCGCGGATCGACAGCTCGGTGACCTGGCCGATATGGGTATCCGCGATCTTGACCGCCAGCGCCTCGGGCTTCAGGCGATAGCCGTGGCAGGCGCCGCAGGGGCGGTTGTTCTGGTATTTCTCGAACTCCTCGCGCACCCAGGCACTGTCGCTTTCGCGCAGCCGGCGCTGCATGTTCGGGATGATGCCTTCGAAGCTGCGAGCGATCTCGTAGACCCGGCCGGCATCGTCGAAGCGGAACGGGATCTCCTCGCGCCCCGAGCCGTGCAGGAACATCTGCCGCACTTCCTCGGGCAGGTCCTTCCAGGGCGTCTTCTTGTCAAAGACGTAATGCTTGGCCAGCGCATTCACGGTCTGGGTCAGATAGGCCGATTTCGACTTGGCCCAGGGCGCCAAGGCCCCCTGCGCGATCGACAGCGCCTGGTCCGGCACGATCAGCCGTTCGTCGAAGAACAGCTCGACCCCCAGCCCGTCGCATTCCGGGCAGGCGCCGAAGGGCGCGTTGAAGGAAAACAGCCGCGGCTCGATCTCGGGGATGGTGAAGCCGCTGACCGGACAGGCGAAATTCTCGGAAAAGGTGATCCGCTCGGCATCGCCCTCGCCCCCCGCGGTTTCGAGCAGCGCGATGCCGTCGGCCAGGTCCAGCGCGGTGCGGAAACTGTCGGCCAGCCGCGTCTCCATGCCCTCGCGCACGACGATGCGGTCCACCACCACGTCGATATTGTGGCGGAATTTCTTGTCGAGGGTCGGCGGCTCGTCCAGCTCGTAGAATTCGCCGTTCACCTTGACGCGCTGGAAGCCCTGCTTGCGCAGCTCGAGGAATTCCTTCTTGTACTCGCCCTTGCGGTCGCGGACGATGGGCGCCAGCAGATAGGCGCGCGTGCCCTCGGGCAGGTCCATCACCCGGTCGACCATGTCCTGCACCTGCTGCGCCTCGATGGGCAGGCCGGTCGCCGGCGAATAGGGCGTGCCGGCGCGGGCGAACAGCAGCCGCAGGTAGTCATAGATCTCGGTCACCGTGCCGACGGTCGAGCGCGGGTTCTTCGAGGTGGTCTTCTGCTCGATGGAAATCGCCGGCGACAGGCCGGTGATATGGTCCACGTCCGGCTTGCCCATCATGTCGAGGAACTGCCGGGCATAGGCCGACAGGCTTTCGACATAGCGCCGCTGGCCCTCGGCATAGATGGTGTCGAAGGCGAGGCTGGACTTGCCACTGCCCGACAGGCCGGTGATCACCACCAGCTGGTCGCGCGGAATGTCCATATCCACGTTCTTCAGATTGTGCTCGCGCGCGCCGCGAACCTCGATGAACTTCTGTTCCATCGTGCCGTCCTGATTCCGCCAAGCGCATCAGATAGGCATGATCGCGGAAATGACAACCGTTAACGGAACATCAAGGGAACATTTCCCTTGCGCCCGCGGCCGCCCTGCCCCACCATGGCCGAAAACCCGGAGGAAGGCATGGCGAGACACCATTACAAGGGAAGCTGCCAATGCGGCGCCGTCGCCTATGAGGTCGAGGCCGATCTGGACCAGACCGTGACCTGCAACTGCTCGCGCTGCAAGCGGCTGGGGTCGGTGCTGACCTTCGTGCCGGCCGCCGACTTCCGGCTGACCGCCGACGGGCCGGTGACGGAATACCTGTTCAATCGCAAGGCGATCCAGCACCTGTTCTGCCCGACCTGCGGCATCGAATCCTATGCCCGCGGCACCAGTCCGGACGGGACCGAGGTGGTCGCGGTCAACGTCAATTGCCTGGAAGGTGTCGATGCCCGCGCCCTGCCCAGCCAGGCGGTGGACGGCGCCGGCTTCTAGCCGCCGGTGTGGCTCATGAAGCGGGTCACCTGGCCCGCGACATGCTGGCGGGAATAATCGAAATCGTGCCCCTTGGGCTTGCGCGAGATCGCCTCGCGGATCGCCTGCCGCACCGGTTCGTCCTCGGCACTGGCGCGCAGCGGCGCGCGCAGGTCGGCGCGATCCTCCTGCCCCAGGCACATGAACAGTTCGCCCGTGCAGGTCAGGCGGACGCGGTTGCAGCTTTCGCAGAAATTATGCGTCAGCGGCGTGATGAAGCCGATCTTCTGCCCGGTTTCCTCGATGCGGACATAGCGGGCGGGACCGCCGGTGCGCTCGGTCAGAGGCGTCAGGGTCAGCCGGCTTTCCAGCCGCCGGCGCAGGTCCGACAGCGCCCAATACTGGTCCAGGCGCTGCTCCTCGCCCATCTCGCCCATGGGCATGACCTCGATGAAGGTCAGATCGTGGCCTTCGCCCGCGCACCAGTCGAGCAGCGGGAAAAGCTCGTCCTCGTTGAAGCCCTTCAGGGCGACGGTGTTGATCTTGACCCGCATGCCGGCGCGTCTCGCGGCCGCGATCCCGTCCAGCACCTGCGGCAGCCGGCCCCAGCGGGTGATCTGCGCGAAACGGTCGGCGTCCAGCGTGTCCAGCGAGACATTGACCCGCCGCACCCCGCAATCGGCCAGTTCACCCGCAAAGCGGGCCAGCTGGCTGCCGTTGGTGGTCAGGGTCAGCTCGTCCAGGCCTGCGTCCAAATGCCGCGACATGGCGCGGAAGAATTCCATGATATTGCGCCGCACCAGCGGCTCGCCCCCGGTGATGCGCAGCTTGCGCACGCCAAGATCGACGAAGGCGGAACACAGCCGGTCCAGCTCTTCCAGCGTCAGCAGATCCTTCTTGGGCAGGAACTGCATGTGCTCGGCCATGCAATAGGTGCAGCGGAAATCGCAACGATCCGTCACCGAGACCCGCAGGTAGCTGATCGGCCGGGCAAAGGGATCGACAAGGGGCGCGCGCGTGTCCATGCCGTCAAAATAGGCGCGCGCCGGCATCGGCGCAAGCTGGCCGATCCGTTGATGGTCTCGTAACCAAGAAAGCGGGTAGCGGTGGACAGGGTCGCACCGCCGGGTCTAGCCTCGCGGGGATTTCCGAAGCACGAGGGGGTTTCATGACCGATCCATTCCGCCGCCTGCTGGGCGTGCTGCTGCTTTTGGCGCTGGCCGCCTGCGCCCAGACCGACAGGGCCGCGCAGCGGGCCCAGGCGGTGCCCGGCGCGCCGCTGGACACGATGACCGATCCGGCGACCGGCCAGCCGGTGATCCGCGGCCCGGTGCTGACCGGGACCGCGCCGCGCACCCCGGGCAAGACCAGCGGCATCTCCTCGATCGGCGCGCCGGTCGCGCAGGGCGCCGAGGCGCTGAACACCACGACCCGCAGCGAACGCCAGCAGGCCGCCGCCGCGCCCTCGGGGGGCGAGCGCCGGCTGGGCACGACCATCGCCTCGCTGGGCGATCCGTCGCAGCCGGGGTTCTGGGTCAAGACGCCGCTGGTCCAGTCGGAAACCCAGGGCCGGATCGTGAATCCGGCCAATGGCAAATCCGCCAAGGTGCGGCTGATCCCGCTGGGCGGCGCGGCGGGCGGCGGCAGCCAGGTCTCGCTGCCGGCCCTGCAACTGCTGGGCGTCAGCCTGACCGACTTGCCGGCCATCGAGGTGTTCGCCAGCTGAAGAGGGCTGTTTTCCGCTCCTGCGATGCGCGGCGGGAACATCGCCCGGCGCTGCCGGTTGATCCCATCATCCTGGAGGCGGACATGACCAAGAACCCAGACCGGACGACCTATCCCGCAGAGATGGAGGAGGAGCGCAAGGAGCCTGATGGACCGGGCCACGACAAGCCGAAGCCGTCGGATGCGCCGCCCTCGAGCATTCCCACGGATGTGGGGAAAACCAACAGGGTGAAGCCCAAGGATTGACGCCACCGGCGGCCGCCAGTGCGGCGCACGGGATGGGATTGCGCCTTCTGCAAAAGCCCCGGGCAAGAGGCTTGGACAGGCAGGAGCGAGGGGATCTCGCGAGCCTGGCGTGACTGTTCCGGGCAGTCCCGAGGGGCCAGGGTTGCTTCTGAAGCACAGACCGGGGCAGGCAGTCCCCGAGAGAGAAGCACGCAGCTCTCGTTCCCGGCGATTGGCCGGACCCTGCGACTGGCCAAGCCATGCGACCGGCCAAGCGTTGCGACTGACCAGGCCGCCTGATCCGAAGCGGACGGCTTCACCCGTTTCCGAACCCCACGCGACTGGACAGCAAAGAC
Source organism: Paracoccus sp. DMF (assembly GCF_004407025.1). Classification (NCBI taxonomy): domain Bacteria; kingdom Pseudomonadati; phylum Pseudomonadota; class Alphaproteobacteria; order Rhodobacterales; family Paracoccaceae; genus Paracoccus; species Paracoccus sp. DMF. The sequence continues at coordinate 9,339 of NZ_SOKV02000012.1, read as the reverse complement.
ACGGATGCGAAGCCTATACCAGAGCAGCCGCCGCCTTCGCCGCGACCCGAGCGGCCTTCGATAGCTGCCGGTTTCCCCGTATCGAAAGCCGACACATGAACCGTGGCGGCGGACGAACCGCCATGTCCCGCAAACCGCGCCTTCGCCGTGCCCCGGCACAGGAAAAGGGCCGCGTCACCGCAGCCCCTCCCCGTTTTCCATCGCAACCGTTCAGAAATGCACCGACCGCGCCACGCCGGGATTTTCCAGCGGCGGGGCGAAGCGGGTCAGCTCGATCCCCTCGACGGCGGCCTTGTATTCCTCGGCGCTCGGCGTGCGCCCCAGGATCGCCGACAGCACCACCACCGGCGTCGAGGCCAGCAGCGATTCGCCCTTCTTCTCGGCGGTGTCCTCGACCACGCGGCCCTGGAACAGCCGGGTCGAGGTGGCCAGCACCGTGTCGCCCTTCTCGGCCTTTTCCTGGTTGCCCATGCACAGGTTGCAGCCCGGGCGCTCCAGATACAGGATATTCTCGTATTCGGTGCGGGCCTTGCTCTTGGGCGCCAGGTCGTCGAATTCGAAGCCCGAGTATTTCTGCAGGATTTCCCAGTCGCCCTCGGCTTTCAGCTCGTCGATGATGTTGTAGGTCGGGGCGGCGACCACCAGCGGCGCCTTGAACTCGACCTTGCCCTGGGCCTTCTCGATGTTCTTCAGCATCTGGGCCACGATCTTCATGTCGCCCTTGTGCACCATGCACGAGCCGACGAAGCCCAGGTCGACCTTTTTCGTGCCGCCGTAATAGGATACCGGGCGGATGGTGTCATGGGTGTAGCGCTTGGACACGTCGGCGTTGTTCACGTCCGGGTCGGCGATCATCGGCTCGTCGATCAGGTCCAGGTCCACGACGACCTCGGCGAAATATTTCGCATTGGCATCGGGCGCCAGCGCCGGCCGCGCGCCCGAGCGGATCTCGGCGATGCGCGCATCCGCCTTGGCGATCAGGCCGCGCAGCGTGCCGGCCGGGTTCTCCATGCCCTTGTCGATCATGATCTGGATGCGCGACTTGGCGATCTCCAGCGATTCGATCAGCGTCTCGTCCTGCGAGATGCAGATCGAGGCCTTGGCCTTCATCTCGGCCGTCCAGTCGGTGAAGGTGAAGGCCTGGTCGGCCAGCAGCGTGCCGATATGGACCTCGATCACCCGGCCCTGGAACACGTTGTCGCCGCATTGCTTCAGCATCTGCGCCTGAGTCGCGTGGACCACGTCGCGGAAGTCCATATGCGGCTGCATGCGGCCCTTGAACGTCACCTTGACCGAGTCCGGGATCGGCATGGTCGCCTCGCCCGTGGCGAGCGCCAGCGCCACCGTGCCCGAGTCGGCGCCGAAGGCCACGCCCTTGGACATGCGGGTGTGGCTGTCGCCGCCGATGATGATCGCCCAGTCGTCCACGGTGATGTCGTTCAGCACCTTGTGGATCACGTCGGTCATGGCGTGATAGACGCCCTTGGGGTCACGCGCGGTGATGAGCCCGAAATTGTTCATGAAGGCCATGAGCTTCGGGATGTTCTCCTGCGCCTTGCGATCCCAGACCGAGGCGGTGTGGCAGCCCGACTGATAGGCGCCGTCGACCAGGGGCGAGATGACGGTCGCCGCCATCGCCTCGAGTTCCTGCGCCGTCATCAGCCCGGTGGTGTCCTGCGAGCCGACGATGTTCACCCGCACCCGCACGTCGGAACCGGCATGCAGCACCTTGCCGGGGGTGACGCCCACGGCATTGGCGTTGAAGATCTTCTCGACCGCGGTCAGGCCCTGGCCCGGGATGCTGATCTCCTTGTTCGGGGCGAAGACCGGCAGCGCCTCGACGCCCAGGGTCTGCGCGGCGAAGGTCTGCAGCTTCTTGCCGAAGACAATGGCATAAGAGCCGCCGGCCCGCTGGAACTCCAGCCGCTGCGGCGTGAACGAGGCGGCGATGTCGACCAGTTCCTTGCCGGTTTCGTCGCGCAGCTTCCTGTTCTTCGCGTCGATGGTCAGGACGGTGCCGGTCTCGACCGAATAGGCCTGCTCCAGGATCGGATTGCCGTCATTGTTCAGGATCGGCTTGCCGTCCGGGCCGGTCTTCTTGACCCAGTTCTTCAGGTTGATGCCGATGCCGCCGGTCACGTCCACCGTGGTCAGGAAGATCGGCGAGATGCCGTTCGTGCCCGCGACCACCGGGGCGATGTTGACGAAGGGCACATAGGGGCTGGCGCGCCGGCCGGTCCAGAGCGCGACGTTGTTCACTCCCGACATGCGCGAGGAGCCGACGCCCATGGTGCCCTTTTCGGCGATCAGCATCACCCGCTTGTCGGGGTGCCGGGCCTGCAGCGCGACGATCTCGGCCTGCGCCTCGGGCGAGATCATGCATTGCCCGTGCAATTCGCGGTCCGAGCGCGAATGCGCCTGGTTGCCCGGCGACAGCAGGTCGGTCGAGATGTCGCCTTCGGCGGCGATATAGGTCACGACCTTGATCTCGTCCGGGGCCGGGGGCAGCTTGGTGAAGAACTCGGCCTTGGCATAGCTGTCCAAGATGTCGCGGGCGACCGGGTTGCCGGCCTTGAAGGCCTCGGCCAGCCGGCCCATGTCCGCGTCGTAGAGGAACACCTGGGTCTTGAGCACCTCGGCGGCCTGCCGGGCGATGGCTTCGTCGGTTCCCAGCGCCAGGTCCAGCAGCACCCCGACCGACGGCCCGCCCTTCATGTGCGACAAGAGTTCGAAGGCAAAGGCCACCGGGATCTCCGGCACCACCGTCTCGCCCAGGATGATGCGCTTGAGAAAGCGCGCCTTGACCGCCGCCGCGCTGGTCGTGCCGGGCAGGGTATTGCAGATGAAGAATTGCAGAGAATCGGCCCGATACGGGTTCCCGGGCTGTTCGATCTGCGCGATCAGCTCCTGCACCAGGGCGCCGTCGTCGATGGGCTTGGGGTGCAGCCCGGTGGTCTTGCGCGTTTCGATCTCGGTTAGGTAGTCGGTGTACAAGCTCATGACGATCCCTACGATGCAATGCCGATTGAGCAGGAACACCGGGTCGCGGTCACGTCTGGCGGGCGGCGGCAAGCTCATTGTATGCCGAGGTATACTAAACCGCCCAGCCTCGCAAGAGGCTCGGCGCCGCTGATCGCGCCGCCGGGGCGGGAAAATTGCGGATAAGCGCCATTTGGCGGCCGCGCGGCCGGTCCCTGGCCCCGTGGCCGGGAAGGTGACGCCGATGCGCGCCGGCCTGGCAGCCCGTGAGACCGCGTCGCCCTGACCACCCGCCTCAGCCCGGGCTGACGCCCCACCAATGCTGCGTGCGTTCGCAGTGATAGGCGATGGCCTCGGTGGTCGCGGCGCTGTCGCGGCGCTCCAGGGCAGCGATGATCGCCAGATGCTCCTCCATCGCCGAGCGGACGCGCTCCTGCACGAAGGGCCGGACGCGCTGGAAAATCGCGATGCGGATGCGGTTGCTTTCGTAATCGGCGCGCAGCATCGGGTTGCCCAGCCCGCGCGCCAGGAAGTCATGCAGCGACAGGTCGACCTGGATCGCCTGTGCCGACAGTTCGGGCGTGCCGGCGCCGCGCGCCGTCTCGCGCATCCGCTCATGCGCCTGGCGCAGCGCGGCCAGCTCGCCGGCATCGAGGCCGCCGCGGATCCAGCGCCGCGCCCCCTCCTGGTCCAGCACCATGCGCAGGTCGAGGCTGTCGCGGATCGTCGCGGGTTCGGCCTCGAGGATCTGCACGCCGCGCTTGGGGATCACGTCCAGCCAGCCCGAGACCTGGCCGTGGCGCGTCGCCTCGCGCACGGCGGCGATGGGCACGCGCAGGATCTCGACCAGCTGCGGCATGGACAGGAACTGCCCGGCCCGCAGCGCGCCCGAGCGCAGCGCCTCGGTCAGCGCCAGCAGCGCGCGCGTGTTCAGCATCTCTTCCTCGCCCATGCCCCGCCCAATCCTTCCCGCCAGATTCGCACCAGTCTAGCGCCTTTATTTTCAATTTATGCAGTAAGGTTATACCAGGAATTCTATATAGACGCTTTCATAGAATAATATGTAACATTTTAGTTTCAAGCTCAGATATCGGCCTGCGCCGCCGCACCCCGGCGGCTGCCATCGGAACGGGAGGTAACCATGGCACCTGAGAAAATGACGGCGCGCAGCCCCGCATACGGCGCGCGCAACCCTGCGGCGACAAGGGGATGACGATGGACCAGAACATCCTGCGCGACAAGCAAGCGCATCATCACGGCGCCGCCCTGGATGAGGCGGTCCCGCCCGGGGTCTCGGCCAATCTCTACAACCGCGACCTGGCCCCGACCCTGAAGCAGGGCCGGACCTGGAGCGCCTACAACATCTTCGCCCTCTGGGCCAATGACGTGCACAGCCTGGGCAATTATTCCTTTGCCATCGGGCTTTTCGCTCTGGGACTCGGCGGATGGCAGATCCTGGCCGCGCTGCTGTTCGGCGCGGCCTTCCTGTTCGTGCTGCTGAACCTGTCGGGCTTCATGGGCATCAAGACCGGCGTGCCCTTCCCGGTGATGAGCCGCATCAGCTTCGGCACCCGCGGCGCCCAGATCCCGGCGCTGATCCGGGGCGGCGTGGCCATCGTCTGGTTCGGCATCCAGACCTATCTGGCCTCGATGGTGCTCGACGTGATGCTGATCGCGCTGATGCCCGGGCTTGCGCCGCTGGCGCAGCAGATGGTGCTGGGCCTGTCGGTGCTGGGCTGGATCAGCTTCACCCTGCTCTGGATCGTCCAGGTCGTCATCGCCTGCTACGGCATGGAAAGCATCCGCAAATACGAGGCCTTCGCCGGCCCGGTGATCCTGGTCACCTTCGTCGCGCTGGCGGGCTGGATGCTCTACAGCGCCGGCGGCCGGCTGCAATGGAGCCCGCCGAACCCGCTCTCGGGCGGGGCGATGTGGGCGCAGATTCTGGGCGGCGCCTCGCTTTGGGTGGCGATCTATGGCACCTTCGTGCTGAACTTCTGCGACTTCACCCGCGGCGCCACCTCGCGCCAGGCGGTGGTGCGCGGCAATTTCTGGGGCATCCCGATCAACATGCTGATCTTCGGCCTGATCGTGGTCATCCTGACCGGCGGCCAGCTGTCGATCGACGGCACGCTGATCCAGAGCCCGACCGACGTGGTGCAGAGCATTCCCAGCAAGCCGCTGCTGGTGCTGGCCAGCCTGTCGCTGCTGATCCTGACCATCGCCGTGAACCTGATGGCGAATTTCGTGGCCCCGGCCTTCGCGCTGGCGAACCTGTTCCCGCGCCACCTCGACTTCCGCCGGGCAGCGGTGGTCAGCGCAGTGATCGGCTTCGTCATCCTGCCCTGGAACCTCTACAACTCGCCCATCGTCATCGTCTATTTCCTGGGCGCGCTCGGGGCTTTCCTGGGGCCGCTGTTCGGGATCGTGATGGCCGACTACTGGCTGATCCGCAAGCAGCAGGTCGACGTGCCGGCGCTCTACAGCGACAGCGCCGCCGGTCCCTATCACTATGTCAATGGCATCAATCCCAAGGCGATCCAGGCACTGATCCCCTCGGCCGCGATCTCGCTTCTGTTCGCCTTCCTGCCGGCGCTGCATTCGCTGTCGCAATTCTCGTGGTTCATCGCCGCGGGGCTGGGGGCGCTGTTCTGCACCCTGATCGCCCCCAAGGGCCTGACCTATGCCGACCGCGATGGTGAATCCATTGCCGTCGCCACCAGCCACTGAACGGAGACCGTCGCAATGCGTATCCTTGTCGTGAACGTCAACACGACCGAAACCATGACCCATGGCATCGCGGAGTCGGCCCGCAAGGCCGCCGCCCCGGGCACCGAGATCGTGGCCCTGACCCCGCGGTTCGGCGCCGAATCGGTCGAGGGCAATTTCGAGAGCTATCTCGCGGCGGTGGGGGTGATGGACGCGGTCATGCGCTATGACCAGCCCTTCGACGCGGTGATCCAGGCCGGCTATGGCGAGCATGGACGCGAGGGGTTGCAGGAACTGCTCGAGGTGCCGGTGGTCGACATCACCGAGGCCGCCGCCTCAACCGCGATGTTCCTCGGCCACAAGTATTCGGTGGTGACCACGCTCGACCGCGCCGTGCCGATGATCGAGGACCGGCTGAAGCTCGCCGGGCTTTACGACCGCTGCGCCTCGGTCCGGGCCAGCGGCATGGCGGTGCTCGAGCTGGAAACCCAGCCCGAGCGCGCGGTCGAGACCATCGTCGAGCAGGCCGCCGCCGCCGTCACCCAGGACCATGCCGAGGTGATCTGCCTGGGCTGCGGCGGCATGGCCGAGCTTGAGGCCAAGGTCCGCGCCCGCACCGGCGTGCCGGTGGTGGACGGGGTCGCGGCCGCCGTCACCATCGCCGAGTCGCTGGTGCGGCTGGGGCTGAAGACCTCGAAGGTGCGCACCTATGCCCCGCCGCGGCCCAAGCGCGTCACCGGCTTCCCGCTGACCGGGCTCTGACAGCGGCCTGTCCTGACCGGCGCCGCGCGGGGAACCCCCCTCGCGCGGCGTCGCGATTCCGCTCGGGGTTGCTGCCGCGGGCTCAGCCCAATCCCGGCTCGGTGATCGTCAGGATGGCCCGCGCCAGCGCCAGCGCCTGTTCCAGCGGCAGGGCGAACTGATGCACCTGGGCCGCCGACAGCCGCGCGCCGGGCGGCAGGTCCTGCTGGCCATCGAAACGCAACAGCACGCAACGCTGATCCTGCATCCTGGCCTCTACGGCGACGCTGCCGTGGGAAACAAGCGCCACCGGCTGCTCATCCTCGCAGTCGACGACGAATCCCTGGCTGTTGATGCGGAACATGTCGGTGCCTTTCCTTCGGACGCAGGACGGCAAGACCGCCGAACCGCCTATCTCCGGTTTCCCTGTTGATGCAACGCAGGATAAGCCCGCCGCGCCTGAATATCACATCGGTCGAAGGAAAAAAAACAGGGGATAAATGTCGTTAGGCCACGGCGGCGCCACGCGCACAGGTGGCGGAAATGGCAAAGGCAGCCCCGGGGGCTGCCTTCATCGGGCCGGAACGGCTGCTTGGCTGCCGCTTATTCGGCGGCGAACTGGGTCGCGAATTCCCCGCACCAGTCGTTCGACTTGACCACCGGCCAGAAGCCGCGGCTGTCGGCATCCTTCTGGGTCACGGGCGGCTTGGCGCGGCACAGGCCGGCGTCGGCGAGCTGGCTGTCGGAATTGGCTGCATGGTTTTCGAAGAACGCGCATGCGCTGCACGAAGAATGGGCCATCGGGCTTCCTTTGCTTGCTGGTCCTGAATGGCTGGCTGGCGAAATGCTGGCTGGCTGTCTCTTGACCGCGATATAGGCGGCCCGCGCAGAAGCGTCAATAGAAAATCAAACGATTTCATATAGTTGACAGTTTATATCGGGCGCTTTCCCCTGACAGAAACAGTCGGATCGCCCGCGGCGGCCCGGCAACCCGGATCGGGATGAAAAACCGCGGCCGGACATGACGCCCGGCCGCGCACCACTGACTAGCGGCCGGGAATCGCCCGCGCCGCGCACAGAACCGCTGCTATTTCGTCGTGTAGCCGCCGTTCACCAGGATGGTCTGGCCGGTCATCCACCAACCCTCGGTCACCAGGAAGCGGATCCAGGGCACGATGTCCTCGATGTCGGTCAGCCCGGTCTTGCTGAAGGGCGACAGCGCCGCGGCGGATTTGTGATAGGCCTGCGCCTCGGGCGATTCCTGGCCATAGAAAAAGGGCGTATCCATCGGGCCGGGGCCGATGGCGGTGACGGAAATCCCCCGTTCGCCCAGCTCCTTGGACGCGGCGCGGGTGAAATGCTCGACCGGCGCCTTGGTGCCGGCATAGCTGGCATAGAAGGGCGTATAGGCGCCCAGCAGCGAGGTCACCAGCGTGCAGATCGCGCCATTGTCGTTGACCGCCCGGCCGGCCTCTTTCAGGAAGAAAAAGGCGGATTTGGCGTTCACCGCGCTCATCTCGTCATATTCCGCCTCCGAGATCTCGGCCATGGGCTTCTTCAGCACCTTGCCCACGGTGTTGATGGCGATGTCGGGCCGGCCGAAGGCGGCGACGGCCTCGGCGAACAGCGCCTCGACCGCGCCGGCCGTGGTCAGGTCGGCCTGGATCGCCAGCGCCTCGGCGCCTGCCGCCTTGACCGCCGCCACGGTGTCCTGCGCGGCGCCGGCGCTGGCGTCGCTGTTGTAATGCACCACCACCGCGCGGGCGCCCTGCGCAGCGAAGTCGCGCGCGATCAGCCCGCCCAGGTTCTTGGCCCCGCCGGCGATCAGAATGACCTTGTCCTTGATGTTGCGTTCCGTCATGGCCGTTCTCCTTGTCGAAATCCGTGGCGGCACTCTATGTTCGGAAAATCGGATATAAATCCGATTGCTCTGACTTCACCTGTCAAGGATCGCGAACAATGGACCGGCTCGACCTCTATCGCATCCTGATCCGCGTCATCGAGACCCGCAGCTTCACCCGCGCGGCGGACGGGTTGCAGATGCCGCGATCCTCGGTCTCGGCCGCGGTGGCCGAGCTCGAGGCGCGGCTGGGCGCCCGGCTGCTGAACCGCACCACCCGCAGCGTCACCCCGACCCCCGAGGGCGAGGAGTTCCGCGACCGCTGCCTGGCGTTCCTGGCCGAGGCCGAGGAGATCGAGGCGATGTTCCGCACCGGCGCCCGGCGGGTCGCGGGCCGGGTGCGCATCGACGTGCCCGGGCGCATCGGCCGGCTGATCCTGGCTCCGGCGCTGCCGGAGTTCCTGGCCGCCTGGCCCGGCATCGCGGTCGAGCTTGGCGCCAGCGACCGCGCCGTGGACCTGGTGGGCGAACAGGTGGACCTGGCGCTGCGCGTGGGACGCTTGCCCGATTCCGGCCTGCGCGCCCGCCGCATCGGCGAGATCGCCCAGATCAATGTCGCGAGCCCCGCCTATCTGGCCCGCCACGGCACGCCCGCCGACCCGGCCGATCTGGGCGCGCATCTCCAGGTCGGCTATGCCTCGCCGCAAAGCGGCCGGGTCGCGGATTGGGAGTGGCAGGAGGGCGGGCGCAGCCATGGCCGCGCCCTGCCCTGGCAGGTCAGCGCCAACAGCGCCGAGACCTATATCGCCGCCGCGCTGGCCGGGCTGGGGCTGATCCAGATCCCGGCCTATGACGTGGCCGGGCACCTGGCGGCGGGCGCGCTGGTCGAGGTCATGCCGCGCCACCGCCCGGCGCCGATGCCGATGCACCTGGTCCTGGCGCATCCGCGCCCGCCGCGGCGCGTGCAGGTGCTGGCCGACTGGCTGGAGCCGCTGCTGCGCCGCCGGCTCGCGCCCGCGGGCTGAGGCTCAGTCCCTGCCGCCCCTTTTGCGATAGGGCGTCTCGCCATA